>JAAZOZ010000424.1 GCA_012797505.1 Smithella sp.
AATCGAGCGTTTGCGAACATCAGGGAAATGGTGGAAACACAGGGTCGCCGCTGTCAGGACAGGATCGCCATCCGCTTTTACGACCGGGATATCACGTACCGTGACCTGGATGACGAGAGCAACCGCATAGCCAACGGCCTTCTGAAGCTGGGGGTCGGAAAGGGCGACCGGGTCTGTCTGCTCATGGATAACAGCCCGGAATTTTACTACGTATATTTTGGAATCATCAAAATCGGCGGCATCGCCGGTCCGGTCAACTGCTGGTGGCAGGCCGCGGAAATCCGGTACCTGCTGCAGGATTCCGGGGCCGTGGCCCTGTTTTGCGATCACAACTATCGGGGACTCGTCGACCAAATCATCGGTGAAACACCGGACATGCAGCACGTCATTGAACGGGAAGCGGCTGACGATCGTTTTCTGCCGTTCGAAAAAATGCTGACGGAGCCGGTGTCCCTTGCGGATGCGGCGATCAGCCCCGACGATGTGTCCACGATCGTCTATACCTCGGGAACCACGGGAAACCCGAAGGGGGTTTTGCTTACCCACAGAAACATCCTGACCAATTCCTGGCAGGCCAGTCTGCTGGCCAACATCGATGAGAATGATGTCATTTTGTGCTTCCTGCCGCTCTTCCACGTCAACGGCCTCGTGATTACCGGAACATCTCCCTTGAGCAAAGGCTCCCAGATCGTCCTGCGCCGCAACTTTTCCGCGTCGGAATTCTGGGAATGCGTCGCGAAATACCGCGTGTCGATCTTCAGCGGCGTGCCGACGGTTTATCAGATTCTGCTCAACACGCCGGGGTTTGAGGGATTGGACGTGTCGTCGCTGCGCTACGGCGTGTGCGGCGCGGCCCCCATGCCGGTGGAGACCATCCGCAAGTTTGAGGAAACGTTTCACATGATCATCATTGAAGGCTACGGGCTGACCGAAAGCACGGCCGGGGCAACGGCCAACCCCATCAACGGCGTCCGGAAAATCGGCTCCATCGGAATTCCGTTTGCGGGAACCGAAATCCGGATTCTGGACGATGCGGACCAGGAGGTCCCCCAGGGAGAGGTGGGAGAAATTTGCATCCGCGGCGACCATGTCATGAAAGGCTACTTCAACAAACCGGAGGACACCGCCCAGACCCTGCGCGGCGGGTGGCTCCACACGGGGGACATGGCCTATAAAGACGAGGACGGCTACCTGTTTATCGTGGACCGGAAAAAGGAAATGATCATCCGGGGCGGTGAAAACATCTACCCCAAGGAGCTGGAAGGCATCATCTGCCGGCACCCCGACGTCGCGGAGGTAGCGGTAGTCGGCATCCCCGACGCGATCTACGGGGAAGAGGTCATGGCCTGTCTGGTTCTCCATCCGGACCGGACGCTGACGGAGGAAGCCTTTCAAGACTGGTGCCGGGCCAACATGGCGTCCTATAAGGTGCCGAAATACGTTAATATCCGCGCCTCCCTGCCCAGGAACATTCTGGGGAAACTCCTCAAGAAAGAACTGAAAGCCGCCCTGAAGTCGGAGGGAAAAATCTGACCGGGACCGGCGGGGGACCGCGCGAACAGAAATGATTAAAATTTTCAGGAGGCAACCATGAAAATATCATCCATTGAGCTTTATCATGTGCAGGTTCCCTTGAAGCAGACGTTTTGGCCCACGTGGATCCCCGGCTATCCGCAGACGCACAACGGGTTCACGCTGATCAAGCTGGTCACGGACGACGGCATCGAAGGATATTCCGCGGGTTCCGCCCTGGGACTTGAGCGGCAAGGTTTGGGCGATCTCATCGGCGGGTATCTGCTGGGCGCGGACCCGACCGACATCGAATCGGTGCAGGCCCTGCTGAAACAGGCCGGCATCCTGGGATGGAGAAATTTCTGGATCGAGCCGGCGTGCTGGGACATCATCGGCAAGAGCAAGGGAAAGCCCGTCTATGAACTTCTGGGCGGCGAGAAACGGCCCATCGAGGTGTACTGTTCCACGGGGGAAATGCACGAACCGGAAAAGAGAGTGGAAGAGCTCCTGGCCATGAAGGAGCGCGGGTTCAAAACGGCAAAACTGCGGGTAAAAAACAAGGATCTGAAGGACGACATCCGACATATCGAGGTCGTCCGGAAAGGCATCGGAGACCGGCTGGTTTTAGGCGTGGACGCCAACCAGGGATGGCTGGTGACGATTGTGGACAAAATTCCCGCGTGGGACCTGAAGCGCGCGACGGCCTTTGCGGAAGTCTGCGCCGCGAACGGCATCTCCTGGCTGGAAGAGCCTCTGGATTCGCGGGACTACGACGGCAATGCCGCCCTGAAAAAAGTCTCCAAAGTCAGAATCTCCGGCGCCGAACTCAACTACGGATGGGATGAGATCAAGATCATGTTCGAAAAGGACTGCTTCCACATTTACCAGCCTGACGCAACCTTCGCCGGAGGAATTGCCCAGGTGAAGAAGGTGATTGACGCCAGCCATGCCCACCAACGGGAATACTCCCCGCATACCTGGACCAACGGAATCGGGTTTTACGTAAACTGGAACCTCGTCCTGGCCGATAAAGGCAATGCCCTTCCCCTGGAATACCCCCTGGAGGAGCCCTCCTGGGCGCCGGAACAAAGAGAAGGGATCATCGACCCGATCCTTCCCGACCAAAACGCGATGCTTGCGCCGTTTACAAAGCCGGGCCTTGGATTTGAGATCAACCAGAGCCTGCTGAACAAATACGGAAAGCGGTTTTTCAAGCTGACGGAACTGCGACAGAAAATCAAGGTGATTCGCCAGAAAGGCCTGAAGACAGCGCTGGCACTGAAGAAAAGAAAAGAATCCCAGTAGCCTGATGAGGGCATTTCGACGGCCAGGTCCGGGATATTTTCGGAAAATAACAGCCCCAGCCTTCTCTATCCCAACTTTCCGGGGGTCACCGCCGGGTTTGCGCCGAGCTCGATGATCGCATACCGTCCCTTCTTGAAGCTTCCGGTGTTGACGACCAACGTGTTTTGAAAACGTTCAATGCCATGCGCCTCGTGAATGTGGCCGCAGAGACAGAGGCCGACCGGATGGGCTTCGAGAAATGCTTTCACACTGTGACTCCCCCCGCGCAACCCGATGAAGGACCGGTCCCGGACGGAACGAGGAGGAGCATGGGAAATCAAAACCAGCCGGGAAGCCTGCCGGACCTGCTCATATCCTGTTTTTAAAATCCGGGCGATTTCTTCTTCCGAATATACCGTGGCGGTAGGAATCGGAGTCGGCGACGACCCGCCGACGCCGAAGAATCCCGTCCCGTCCAGAATCCGGCCCCTGCCGTGCAGAGAAAAACCTTTTTCTTCAAGAACGTCTTTGACTTCCTCCCGATCCCAGTTGCCATGCACGGCGAGGATCCGTTTTGAATGTTGCTCCAGACACCCAAGAACATCCTTTGCCTCGGTCCGCGTTTTGGTGTGCGTGATGTCGCCGGAAATGACCACCGCGTCAGCCTCGCGGATAAGATGGGCAGCTTTTTCAATGGACCGGGTAGCCCCGTGAATATCGCTGACGGCAAAAATTTTCATATCCATTCATCCGGGGAGTTCAATGATTTTTCCATGCTCTTCCAATCAATGGAAATCTCGACCAACGCCTGATTTCCGTCATCCTCACGTTATGCCTTTACGGGTCCGTTCAACGGAAAGCACAGCGATACGGTTGTGCCTCGTCCCGGCCGGCTTTCGATTTCCATCCTGCCGCCGTGCGCGAGCATCAGATGTTTGACGATCGACAATCCCAGTCCCGTGCCGCCCAGCTCACGCGAGCGCGCCTTGTCCACGCGGTAAAAGCGCTCGCCCAGGCGCTGTACTTCCTCCACGGGAATTCCAATGCCGGTATCGCTGATCTTCAAAACCACCTGATCGCCTCTTTCTTCGGCTTCCATCGTGATCCGCCCCCCCTCCGGCGTAAACTTTACGGCGTTGTCCAGCACGTTGACCAGGATCTGGCTGAGACGGTCCCGATCCGCCTTGATGGGCCTGAGATTCTGCGGCAGCCGGTTTTGCATGGCGATGGTTTTGGCCGCGGCTTTGGCATCCAGAAGGGAGATGACGCTGTCCATGGCTTCCGGAAGAAAAACAGCTTCGAAGCGAAAAACCACCTCCCCGAGTTCAATCCTCGACAGGATCATCAGGTCTTCCACCAGGCGATGGAGCCGCCGGGCCTGTTTGAGCATGATATCGGTGAAGCGCTTCGCATCCCCGGGATTCTCCAGGGCGCCGGCCTGAAGCGTTTCCAGATAGCCGATGACGGCCGTAAGCGGCGTGCGGATTTCATGCGTGACATTTGCCACAAAATCCGTCCGGACACGCTCCAGTTTCTTCAGCCGGGTCACGTCATGAAAGACGATCATGACTTTTTCTTCCCCGGGAAGCCCCTGAACTTCGGACAGGCTGACGTTCATGATCACGGTTTCGGCGGCTCCCAGAGCAATTTCGCGCAAAATACTTTGCCGGGTCTGCTTAAAACTCTGAAACGCCTTCTGAAGTTCGGCATTGCGAAAAGCTTCCAGAAGCGTCTTGCCCAGAAAGTCTTCGTATTGGCCGGAAAGAATGCCGGCCAGCAACGGGCTTAAAAATTCGATCCGTTCATCTCTGTTCAGAATCACGACACCTTCGTTGATGCTGGTCAGAGCGGTCATCAGTTTGCTTTTTTCCTCGTTGGCCAGCCGGATCTTGTCCCTGAGCTCCTCCACCAGATAGTTGATGTTATCCGCCAGCGTTCGGGTTTCATCGGACGTCCTGAGCATGATGGAGCCGACGGGTTGCCCCCTGCGCAGCCGCTGCGTAAATTCCTCCATCATCCGGATGGGGGCGGCCAGCCGATGGGAAAAAAACAGGGCGACCGCCAGAGACACCAGCGCGCCGATCAGCATCGCCAGGAAAATGGACTGATAAACTTGATCAACCGCGCTCTGGACATCATGAAGCGGCCTTGCCAGACGGACATAGCCCCTGCTGTTTTTCCCGTCCTGGATGGCCACGGCCACATAAAGCATGTTCACGCCCAGCGAACTGCTGTAACGGACAGCCTTTCCCTTTCCTCTCAGCCTCGCCTCCTGAATCTCCGGACGAAACAGATGGTTCTCCAGTCCGGCGATCGCCTTTTCCGAATCGGCAAAAACGACGCCCCGCTCATTCACGAGCGTCACGCGGGACTTGGATATTTTACTGATCCGCTGAAGATGCGCGGACATGGCCTGTGGCGCGTTCAGATCCACCAGCTCGGCATAATGCATCAATTCCTGTTCGATTCCGGCTGTCATGATTCCGGATATCCGGTCTTTGACGAGCAGATGCAGGATAAAGAAAGACACGCTGATGATCACCAGATAGGAAAATAATATTTTGAGGAATAAATTGCGTTTCACACGGCCTCCTCAGGTCGTCATGCCGCAGGATTGATGGCGCACGCAATTTCCTGTCACCATGTAGGTTACCATGTCGGCGATTCCCTTGGCGTGATCGGCGATCCGCTCCATGTTCTTGGAAATCTGCATAACCAGAAGAGCCCTGTGGATATTTTTGGAATCCTCCATCATAAACGTCAGGAGCTCGCGGAAAATCTGCTCGTTGAGATCGTCAATCACCTGTTCCAGCCTGCGGACTTGCTCCGCCTTTTCCAGATCGCTGTTGATAAAGCTGTCCAATGAATCCCTGATCATGTTTCCGACCAGTTCGGACATGCGCGGCAAATCAATATAGGGCTTGAGCTGCGGCTCTTCGTTGAGCCGCATGACCTTTTCGGCGATGTTCACGGCCATATCCCCGATGCGCTCCAAATGGCCGGTAATCTTGATGGCGGTTGTGATAAAGCGCAGATCGATCGCCGCCGGCTGGCGAAGCGCCAGAATCTTGATGCAGCGCTCTTCCAGGTCGGTGTCCAGGCGGTCGATTTCGTCATCCTCCCGGACAACCTGATGAGCAAGTTCCGTATCGCGGCCGGACAGGGACTTCATCGCCTTGCCGATCGCGGCCTCGGTCAGCACACCCAGATAGATCAGGCCGTCCTTGATCGTCTGCAATTCCTTTTCATAATGCAAGCTGGTGTGTCGTTTTTCTTCCATGATTCATCCTCCCGAAATGATCAACCGAAGCGGCCTGTAATATAATCCTCCGTCTGTTTGACATCCGGCTTGGTAAAGATTTTCTCCGTTTTGTTGTATTCAATCAAATTCCCCAGATAAAAGAAAGCCGTTTCATCCGAAACGCGGGCGGCCTGCTGCATGTTGTGCGTCACAATAATGATCGTGTAATTTTCCTTCAGCTCTTCGATCAACTCTTCAATCTTGGCGGTGGAAATGGGATCCAGCGCCGAGGTCGGTTCGTCCATCAATAAGATGTCCGGCTTCATCGCCAGCGCGCGCGCGATGCACAGCCGCTGCTGCTGGCCGCCGGAGAGATTCATGGCCGATTTGTTGAGGATATCCTTCACCTCATCCCACAAAACGGCCTGTTTCAGACTTTGTTCCACCAGGGCGTCCATATCGGCGACGGAAGTCCCGGTGAGCTTGGGTCCATAGGAAATATTGTTGTGGATGGTTTTAGGAAACGGATTGGGTTTCTGAAAAACCATGCCGATCTTGCGGCGGATCTCCACCGGATCGACGTCCGGCGCGTAAATGTTCCGGCCTTCAAAAAGGATTTCCCCTTCCACCTTCGTTGCGTCAATCAATTCATTCATCCGATTTAAAAGCCGCAACAGCGTTGATTTGCCGCATCCGGACGGTCCGATCAGCGCCGTCACCTTATTTTTTTTAAACGTCATCGAGATGTCCGTCAGGGCACGCACGGCGCCGTAATAAAAGTTCACCCTGTTGACGGAAATAATATCGCCTGCTTCCATGGCTACCACCTTTTATTCCTTCTCATAGACCCGCGGATCAAGATCGCGATCAGGTCAATGCCCAGAACCACCGCAACCAGCACCAGCACGGTGCCGAACTGGATGGGCCTTGTGGCCTCAATATTCGTTCCCGCCGTGGCCAGAACATAAATATGGTACGGCAGGGCCATCACTTCATCAAAAACCGATCCCGGCAGTTTGGCGGTGAAATACGCGGCGGCCGTGAACATGATCGGCGCCGTTTCTCCCGCGGCCCGCCCGATGCCCAGAATGGAGCCGGTCAGAATGCCGGGGAGCGCGTTGGGCAGCACAATCCGGTAAATCGTCTGCCACTTGGACACCCCCAGGGACAGAGAGGCTTCGCGAAAGGTCTGCGGCACCGCTTTGAGCGCCTCTTCCGATGCGCCGATAATGGTCGGCAGGATCAAAAATCCCAGCGTCAGAGAGCCGGAAAGAATACTCGAGCCGAATTTTAGAAAAATAACGAAAAACCCCAGGCCGAAAAGACCGAAAACCACCGAGGGCACGCCGGCCAGGCAGTTGATTCCAACCTTGATGAGCCTGATCACCCGGCCCTGCCTGGCATATTCGGTCAGATAAACCGCCGAAGCGATGCCCAGCGGAAGTCCAATGGCAATCGCGCCGATCGTCAGATAAATCGTGCCCAGAATAGCGGGCATGATGCCGCCTTTGGTCATGGAATCCGTCGGCGGTTTGGTGATGAAGTCCCAACTGATCACGGAGATGCCGTTTGCCAGAATATACAAAAGAATGCCGCCCAATGCTAGCGTGATGACGAGCGCCGAGGCGCGCACCAGAACAAAAAATACGTTCTGTTTGAAGTAACGCCAGCGCATGGAATGGTTTTTCAGATTCTTCATGCGCCTCCCTTACAGCGTCGCGGAACCGGTCTGGCGGAACTTGTGGGACACATAATCGGCAATCAGGTTAAACGCCAGCGTAAGAAAGAACAGCACCATGCCGATGGCGAAAAGCGCCTGGTAGTGCGCGCTGCCGTACGGCGTCTCCCCCATCTCGGCGGCGATGGAGGCCGGCATCGGACGAACCGGGTCAAACAGACTCTCCGGAATCGCCGCCGCGCCGCCCGCCACCATCAACACAACCATGGTCTCGCCGACGGCCCGGGCCATGCCCAGCATGACCGCCGTTGAAATCCCGGAGAGTGCCGCAGGTACGATCACCTGCGCAATCGTTTCAAATTTCGTGGCCCCCAGCGCGTAGGAGGCCTCCTTGAATTCGCGGGGAACGGCGTAGAGCGCGTCTTCGGAAATGCTGGAAATCGTGGGAATTGCCATGATCGCCAGAATAACGGAGGCGTTGATGATGTTGAGCCCCGTGGGCAGATCGAACGTCTCCTGCAGCCAGGGCGCCACGATCACCATCCCGAAAAATCCCAGAACGACGGACGGCAATCCCGCCAGCAGTTCAATGACGGATTTGAGAATTTCCTTGATGCGCTGCGGGGCGATTTCAGAAATGTAAATCGCCGCCATCACGCCCAGCGGCACGGCAATCAGCGTGGCAATCAGCGTCACAATAAGCGAACCAACCACCAGCGGAAAAATTCCGAAGGAGGGCGGGTCGTAGGTGGGATACCATTCTTTTCCGAAAAGAAAATCTTTTACGGATACGGATGTAAACAGCGGCAGGCCTTCCCGAAAAAGAGAAAATACGATCAATCCCAGCACCAGAACGGAAACCAGAGCGAAAAGCAGGAAAATGTATTGAATAATAATTTCTTTTGTCTGTCTGGTCATAAAAGCTCTCTGAAAAATAAAACCGCAGCAGAAACCCGGGGCATTCAGGCGATGGACACGCTAATGGAATTCTTTTTCTATCCATCTTTTTATTTCGTCGCGAACCCGCCGGTATTCCTGAATCAAATCTTCAGCGCTGCCCTGAAATCGCGAAGGATCAGAGAAACCCTTGTGCATGCGAAAACGTCCGCCCGGAAAATACGGGCAGGCCTCCCGGGCCTGATCGCAAAGCGTAATCACATAGTCCAGGGGAACCTCTTGAAAAACACAGAACCCCTTTGAACGATGATGACTGACATCAATATTCGTTTCACTCATAACCGTTTTAACCAGAGGATCAATTTGCGAGGGATCGGAACCGGCGCTATAGGCCGTATACCGATCCCCGTAAATATTGTTCAGAAGCGCCTCCGCCATCTGAGAACGGACCGCGTTATGCGTGCAGATAAATAAAACGGTTTGTTTGGGAAAATTCATTATCCAATATCCCCGGCTTTTTATTTCTTGCCGCGCCCGGACACTTTTTTTGCATCCATTAAAGGAACAAATCCCTCTCTGGCGACAATCTTCTGTCCTTCAGCGGATTTGACAAAGGCGATATATTTCGCAATCGATCCGTGGGGTTCTCCATCGGTGTACATGTAAAGTTCTCTGGAGAAGGGATATGCTTTGGACATGGCCGTCTGAAGAGAAGCCGTGATCCCATTCACCTGAAGGGGTTTGACGCTTTTATTGACATAACCGATGCCCAGGTAGGCAATTGCATACTTGTTTTTGGACACCGCGGTGACCAGCGCGCCGTTGGAGGCCAGCATCTGGGCTTTGGGGGTCACTTTGGCCTTTTTCATCACAAAGTGGTCCCAGGACTCAAAGGTGCCGGAAGAAGAATCGCGCGAGATCACCACAATCTTCAAATCATCGCCTCCGACTTCCTTCCAGTTGGTGATTTTGCCCTGATAAATCTGGCTGAGCTGGTCAATGCTCAGATTCTTGACTTTATTCTTGGGATGAACCACAGGAATAATCGCATCGTATGCCACCACGTGGGCCACCGGAGTGACGCCCTTGGATTTGGCAAGTTCGATTTCCTTGTCCTTGATTTCACGCGATGACGTGGCAATGTCGGTCGTCTTGTCGATCAAGGCCTTGATGCCCTCGCCGGATCCGCCGCCGGAAAGGGACATCTGCACGCCGGGATTGGCTTTCATGAAGGCTTCCAGCGTCCCCTGCGCCACCGGCAAAACGGTGGTCGATCCTTTGATGACGATGGAATCGGCGGCAAAAGACACGCCGGCAGCCATCAAAAACGCGATGCTGAGAAGCGCTGCTTTTTGGAAAATACTGAACATAGGTACTTCCTCCTGTTTTTAGATTTTCCGACCTTATACGGGATGAATGTTACAGTTTGATGACGCGTTAATGAATTTGTCAAAACAATGCCAAAGCAGGGAGCCCGCGTGAGAGAAGATGGTTTTCTACCGTATGTCTGCGAATTTATATCCGAATCCGCGGACTGTCAGAATATATTGCGGTTTTTCCATATTTTCTTCGATTACGCTGCGCAGACGGCGGATATGGACATCCACGGCGCGATCGGTAATAAAGGTGTCGTCGCCCCAGACCTGCGTAAGAATCTGATCCCGTGAATACACACGGCCGGGGTTACGCGACAGAAAGAAAAGCAGTTTCAGTTCAGTGGGACTGAGGGTCACCGGACGGCCTTCCACACGCACCCGGCAGGATCCGTAATCGATGGACAGCCCCTGAAATTCAAAGCGCTCCTTTGCGGAAGGTTTCTTTCCCTCCTGGGCGCGCCTCAGAACGGTTCTGACGCGGGCAACCAGTTCCTTGACGCTGAAGGGCTTGGTGACGTAATCATCCGCCCCGATTTCCAATCCGATGATTTTATCGACCTCGTCGGCCTTGGCCGTCAACATGATGATCGGCAGGGATGAAGTTTCCGGATTGGCGCGAATCCTTTTGCAGATATCCAGGCCGCCGACGCCCGGCAGCATCAGATCCAGAATCATCAGATCGGGGGTAAACGACCGGACGGCGGCAAGAGCCCCGTTTCCGTCCAACACGATCCTGGCGCGGAAGCCTTCCCGCTCCAGGTTGTAGGAAATCAGGTCCGCAATATCTTTTTCGTCATCGACGATCAGGATTTTCGTCATTGCGCTTTTTATCATTGTTTGCCGTTCAAAAACAACCCCCTAAAAAGTCAGGAGCAGTTCCTTTTCTTTTCAGGGGGTTATGCGCTTTTCCTTCCGGATTGCCGCTTTAGAACGTCAGCGTCAGCTTGTTGATGACCAGAAAATCGTTGGTCAGTTCGTTGGCGTCGGAAGTTCCTTTATAGTACTTGCCGGTGAAAAGATAACCGCCGCCCAGCATATAGGAAAGGTTATTGGTGATTTTGTAGGTTGCGGTCAAATCCACTTCCCATCCGTAATCGTTGTGAAGGTACACAGTGGCAGGATTGCCGGCCGTGCCCCAGGGCTTTTGATCGGCAAACGCATACGTAACGGACGCCAGCACATCCAGCTTTTCGACCGGTTTAACGCCGCCGCGCATTTGGAACAGCCAGCCGTTGGCCATCGCCGTATCCTGAGCGGCCCCGTTGTATCCTGTCAGGGCGCCCGCCCAGTTGGTCCGGTCATAGTTCCACATGATCAGACAGGGATTCCAGTCGCGCCCGCCGTTGATAATGCCGCCTTCTATTTTGTCGTTCGTCCCGGGATCATTGCCGGACACATACGCGATACTGCCGCCCGCATAGAATATGCCGAAATTGGCCGTCGCATCGATCCAGCCGCTGATGCCGGCCAAATCCACCTTATCGATGCCTGGCGCCCCGGCCGGATTGGTGCCGTCTTCATACTTGTCGCTTCCCGTCAGGTAATTGAGTTCCGCCTGGAGGGAGACCGGGCCGATTTTCGCGAAAGCATAAGGAGTCACCAGGAAATAGGTTCTCTTGTAAGCCGGCGCCGCGGGACGGTTCGCGGCTTGATGGTAATAGTTGATGTTCACGCCGGCTTTGCCGGTCTTCCAGTTGTAAACGCCTTCGATGCCGTATTTATCGTTATCGGCATCCGCCCGGTTTACTGCGTTAATGGCCGTGCGGCTGTTTTCCGCTTCTTTGGTATAGGCCAGATTGAGCGTGATGGGTCCGAAGACATTTGAATACTTGATTCTTGCCTTCGGACTATAGCTGTTGCCGAAAATGGTTCCCGTCGAACCGTCGTTCATGTAACCGACGTCAAAAATTCCGATGGGCGATGCATAGTGGATGTAAACCCAGTCAACGGCAATGTTTTCGTTTTCCGCGCGCGTTCCCGCGGAATCGGCTGCCAGCGCCGTTCCAGTGGCGCTTCTGGTCGCTCCCCAGGCTCGCTCCATCGCGTCCAGGCGTGTGATCAGGGTCAACCCCGGAGAAATGGTGAAATCCGTACGAACCCTCAACCGCTGGTAATAAAAAGCGGTGCTGGGATCGCCGCCCGTTGTGGTCTTCGTTAAGTTTGTCTTATCCAGATACATCCCCGCCGCGTAATACTCACCGCTGACCTTGACGTCAACAGCCATCGCTGACGTACTGAAGGCAACCATCAGCCCCAGTGACAGCAAAACAAACCAAAATCTCTTCATACTCTCCTCCTGAAAGTTTTTTTCAGAGGTCGGCCTTGGATCAGCGCATCCTCTTTCATCAAGCGTCGGCACGATACAGAGTTATGATGACAGGAGGATGACAGGTCCATGACAAACAAAATAATTTTGACCGCGACAGCGCAGAGGCGGAGCGCATGATTTCAGATCTGGGATATCCGGGGGGATAAGAATGGAAAAAGAACAGGTTCCTTCACCGTCATCGGCGATATGAATTTTCGCCGTGACGCAGAGCAACCGGCTTGAATCGGCGCAGAATCGCACCGCACGGCACTGGAATGTGCCGGTGGGAAAGGGGGATCCGTTGAAGATTAATCGGGAATCACTTTAAAAACTTCATCTCCGGGCCGTACGCGGTCCGAGACTTTCAGGCCGATGGAATCACCCGCCACGGCTTTCTGCACCGGCTTGTTGTCCACTTCCATGGACTGAATCACGTCGGTAAATTCCGTTGTGTGGCCGGAAAATTTGATGCTGTCGCCGATCGACAATTCGCCTTCCGAAAGATGGACCGCCGCCACGGAAGGCTTCGCAAAAAACTTGAGCACTTCACCGATCTTTTTTTCTGCCATCACGACTCCTCCTTTGCGATAGTGATTCATCAATACCTTGATTGATTTCAAAAAACAACCACAAAAAAAGGCAGGGAGCGCGCCCTGCCTTTGATAATTGATTTTATTGGCTATTCAGCCTTTTTTTCCTTCTTCTTCGGCTTTGCCTTCTCTTTCCTGTTCTCGTCCGGAATATATTCCAGAATGGAAACCGGCGCGTTGTCGCCAAAGCGATAGCCGACTTTGACGATCCGGGTGTAGCCGCCCGCGCGATTGCGGAAGCGTTCGGCCAGTTCGCCGAAAAGCTTGGCGACCATCTCTTTGTCCCGAACCACCGACAGCGCCTGACGGCGCGCGTGCAGGTCGCCTCTTTTCCCCAGCGTAATCATTCGATCCGCCAGTTTGCGCACTTCCTTGGCCGTCGCATCGGTTGTCCGAATACTTTCATGTTTGATGATCGATGTCACCATATTGCGAAACATGGCTTCCCGATGGCTGGACGTTCGTCCCAGTTTTCTGCCCGCCTTACCGTGATACATGATTACACTATCCTTTCCTGACCGTCTCCCGATGATTCATCAAACGCCGCTCTGCCCGCGGTTTGAGTTCCGGTCGCTTTGCTGTTTTAAGCGTTTTCCTCCGGCTTCATGCCAAACGCAAGGCCGTATTCGTTGAGAATATCCTTGATTTCACTCAAGGACTTGCGTCCGAAATTCTTGGTCTTGAGCATTTCCGCCTCGGTTTTCTGTACCAACTCCCCGATGGTGTTGATGCCCGCGTTTTTCAGGCAGTTGGCCGAGCGAACGGAAAGCTCCAGATCTTCCACCGACCGCATGAGAATTTCATTGACGTTGCCTTTTCCATCCTCGCCCTGTTCCGGAGCGGCATCTTCCTCGACTTCCTCAAAATTGATGAATACATCCAGCTGCTGCTTCAGGATCTTGGCCGAATAAGCGATGGCGTCGCCCGGGTTCAGGCTTCCGTCCGTCCAGACTTCCAGCACCAGTTTGTCGTAATCCGTAATCTGGCCGACGCGGGCGTGCGACACCACGTAGTTGACTTTCTTGATCGGCGAAAAGATGGCGTCGATATTGATGGTGCCTTCCGGCTGATCGGGCTCCAGCTCTTTTTTCGCGGCGATATACCCCTTGCCCATTTTCACGACCATTTCCGCCTTCAGCGAACCGCCGCCGGACAGTGTGGCGATATAATGATCGGGGTTTAAAACCTCAATCGTTCCGTCGGTAATGATGTCGCCTGCCGTAATCACGCCGGCGCTGGTCACGTTGAATTTTACGACTTTCGTATCCGCCGCGCCCAGTTTGAAACGAACGCCCTTCAGATTCAAAATCACGTCCGTGACATCTTCCTTGACGCCGGGGATCGTGGAAAACTCGTGCAAAACACCATCGATTTTGACGGAGGTAATGGCCGCTCCCTGGATGGACGACAACAAAACCCTTCTCAACGCGTTTCCCAGTGTTATTCCAAACCCTCTTTCCAGAGGTTGAATGGTAAATTCTCCGTAGAACCGTGTATGCGTGGCTTCATCGACATCGACACGTTTGGGACGAATTAAACTCGACCAGTTTCTCTGCATAATCAAACCCACCCTTAAGTTGGTTTATTCAATCTGTTGGTTGCTTACTTGGAGTAAAGTTCCACGACAAGCTGTTCCTGCACCGGCATCGTCAGATCTTCGCGAACCGGCAGCAGTTTGATGGTCGCTTTAAAGTTGTCTTTATCCAATCCCAGCCAATGCGGCACACCGCGCCTGGCAACGGTTTCCATGGCTTCCAGAATCCGGTTGATCTTCCGGGAGCCTTCTTTAACGGTTACTTCATCGCCGGCTTTGAGCAGGTACGACGGAATATTGACGGCCTTCCCGTTCACCAGAAAATGACCGTGGCTGATCAGCTGCCGCGCCTCGATTCGTGAATTGGCAAACCCCAGGCGGAAAATCATATTGTCCAGCCTGCGCTCCAGAAGGACCAGCAAATTGGTGCCCGTAATGCCCTTTTGGCGATCCGCCTTTTCAAAGTAGCCGTGAAACTGCTTTTCCAGAAGTCCGTACATTCTTTTGAGCTTCTGCTTTTCGCGCAGCTGGGTGCCGTAGTCCGACTGCTGTTTCTTGTGGGACTGGCCGTGATCTCCCGGCGCGTAGCCTCTTCGTTCAAAAGAACATTTCTCCGAATAACACCGATCGCCCTTCAAAAAAAGCTTCAAGCCTTCCCGACGGCACAAACGACATGAGGAATCCGTATATCTTGCCAAAAAAGCCTCCCTTTACTCTTCTCAAGTATTCTTGAAATATGAATATTATACCCTGCGCCGTTTCGGCGGTCTGCAGCCGTTGTGCGGAACAGGCGTAACGTCGCGAATCATCGTAATGGTCAATCCGGCGATCTGCAGAGACCTGAGCGCCGATTCCCGCCCGGCGCCCGGACCTTTGATATAAACCTGGACGCGGCGCATGCCCTGATCCTTGGCTTTGCGCACCGCGTCTTCCGCGGCCATCTGCGCGGCGAAAGGCGTGCTCTTGCGCGATCCCTTGAATCCCTGGAGTCCCGCGGACGACCAGGAAATCACGTTGCCGGTCATGTCCGTGATCGTAACAATCGTATTATTGAAAGTGGATTGAATATGGGCAACCCCTTCCGTAATGTTTTTCTTTTCTTTTCTCTTGCCTGTTTTCCTGACTGTTTTCGCCATTTTCCCTCCGGTCGAAAATATTTTCAGCTATTTTTTCTTGCCCGCAATGGCCCGTCTCGGACCTTTTCTCGTCCGTCCGTTGGTATGGGTTCTCTGCCCCCGGACCGGCAGCCCTTTGCGGTGGCGCAGGCCGCGGTAAGCGCCGATGTCCATCAGGCGCTTGATCGACATGGAAATCTCACGGCGCAGATCCCCTTCGACCTTCCCCTCCTTATCGATGATGCTTCGAATGGCCGAAATCTCGGAGTCCGCCAGCTGGTCGGTCTTGGTGTCCGGACTGACGCCCGATTCTTTCAGAATCTGCTTGGCGCGGGTTTTGCCGATGCCGTAAATGTACGTTAAGGCAACTTCCATTCGCTTGTTTTTCGGTAAATCAACACCTGAAATTCGTGCCACCTATAACCTCCTGATATGGTTGAAACTAGCCCTGGCGCTGCTTATGTTTGGGGTTTTCACAAATCACGCGCAAAACACCCTTGCGTTTGACAATCTTGCACTTCTCGCATATTTTTTTCACTGACGATCGTACTTTCACGACTCCTGCTCCTTCTCCCCGGCAAATGAGGCTTTCACTTCGTCCTGTAGGTGATCCGGCCTCGGGTCAGATCGTAAGGAGAAAGCTCCACCGTGACTTTGTCCCCGGGCAATATTTTGATAAAATGCATGCGCATTTTGCCGGATATGTGCGCCAGAACCTTATGTCCGTTTTCCAGTTCCACCCGAAACATGGCATTCGGCAGGGGCTCCAGCACCCGACCTTCAACTTCTATTGCTTCCTCTTTGGCCATACATTTTCAACCGCCGGTTAAATGAAAAAAATCAATTCAGCCTGCTCAAGATCTCCGGTCCGTTGTCCGTAATGGCCACGGAATGCTCGAAATGAGCCGACAAACTTCCATCCTCCGTAATGACCGTCCATCCGTCCGGCAGAATTTTCACCCGATACCTGCCCGCGTTGACCATCGGCTCGATGGCGAGAATCATTCCCGTCTGAAGCTCGATTCCCCGTCCTTTTTTTCCGAAATTCGGAATCTGGGGGTCCTCGTGCATATTCCTGCCGATGCCGTGTCCGACAAAATCCCGAACGACGGAATACCCGGCGGATTCCGCCGTTTCCTGAACGGCCGCCGAGATGTCTCCCAGACGGTTTCCGGAAGAGGCCTGTTCAATCGCCGCGTATAAACTCTGTTCGGTCACCCGCATCAACCGGGCCGCCTCTTCGCTCACCCGGCCCACGGGAAGCGTAACCGCCGCATCCCCGTAAAAGCCCTGATAATAAACGCCGAAGTCCAGTCCGACAATGTCGCCTTCTTTCAAGACCCGGCCGGACGGCATTCCGTGAACGACTTCCTCGTTGACGGATGCGCACAGGGAATAGGGATACCCCCGATACCCTTTGAACGCCGGCTTGGCGCCTCGCTTTTCCGTAACGCTTTCAGCGATTTTGTCCAATTCCCGGGTGGTTACGCCCGGTTTTATTCTTTCCCGAAGAACGCTCAGGACTTCCGCAACAATCCGGCTGCTCGCTTTAGCTTTGTCGATCTCGTCCGGCTGCTTCAGAATGACCATGAGCCCCTGCTTTCAACACTCCGTCTATCGCCTGCGCGCCATGTGTCCTTTTTTCATGAACCCCTCATACTGGCGGGTCAGCAGATGCGATTCGATCTGGCTCGCCGTGTCCATGGCCACGCCGACGACAATCAACAATGACGTACCGCCGAAATAGAAAGGCGTGTTCAGCTGCGAGATCAGCACGCTGGGCAGCACGCAGATGATGGAAACATAAACCGCCCCGCTGAAGGTAAGCCTTTCCAGAATTTCTTCAATATATTCGGCGGTTTTCTTTCCCGGTCGGATTCCCGGAACATATCCGCCGAATTTTTTCATGTTTTCCGCCATGTCGTCCGGTTTGATCGTCACGGCCGTGTAAAAGAAACAGAAGAAGAAAATCAAGCCGACAAACAGGATTTCATAGCCCAATCGCCCGGGCATCAGGTAACCCGAGATCGTCTTCATTAAACCCGCCGGCGCAAAGTTGGCGATGGTCGCCGGAAACATGATCACCGAAGACGCAAAGATCGGCGGAATGACGCCCGCGGAATTGATCTTCAGCGGCAGATGGGTTGTCTGTCCGCCGTACATCTTCCGGCCCACAATCCTTTTGGCGTACTGCACCGGAATCCGGCGCTGCGCCGCTTCAACAAAAACAATCGCGCCGATGACGGCGATCATGAACAGCCCCAGCAGCACCAGCAGGAGAAAATGCAGTTCGCCGGTCGCATACAGGCGCCAGGTTTTGCCGATGGCCCCGGGCAGATTGCACACAATGCCGGCAAAAATGATCAGCGAGATGCCGTTGCCGATCCCCTTCTCCGTAATGGTCTCTCCCAGCCACATCAGAAACGCCGTTCCGGACGTCAGGGTGATGATCGTCATCAGGATAAACCCCCAGCCGGCGTGCAGAACGATGGGGGCGCCCGTCGGGCTGGCCATCTGCTGCAACCCCCAGGCGATGCCGAATCCCTGAATGATGCTCAGCCCCACCGTGCCGTAGCGGGTGTACTGGGTGATTTTGCGGCGGCCGTTCTCGCCCTCTTTGGAAAGTTTCTCCAGGTGCGGGATGGCCACCGTCAGCAAGTTGATGATAATGGACGAGGTGATGTAGGGCATGATGCCCAGCGCAAAAATGGAAAAAGTGCTCAGCGCGCCGCCGGCAAACAAATCCATCAAGCCCAGCATGGATCCGCGCGCCTGCTCGAAAAAAGCCAGAAGCGCCGTATTGTCGATGCCGGGCGTCGGAATAAAGACGCCGACGCGGTACACCGCCAGAAGAAGCAGTGTAAACAGAATTCTTCTCTGCAGCTCGGGTATTTTGGAAACGCCGCCCAGTCCCTCTAACAAATCAGATTACCTCTTCAATCGATCCGCCCGCCGCGGTAATTTTGGCTTTCGCAGCCGCGCTGATTTTTGCCATTTTCACGGTCACGGGAAAATCGATGTTTCCCTTGGCCAGAAGCTTGATTCCCGCGCCCTTTTTCTTGACCAGACCGCTTTTTAAAATGGCCTCTTCGTCAATCACGGCGCCCTTCTCGAATTTACGACACAAATCCATGACGTTCACGCCGACATAGCTTTCCCGGAAGGGATTGCGGAAGCCTCTCTTCGGAAGCCGCCGGGACATGGGCATCTGGCCGCCTTCAAATCCGTCGCGCACATAGCCGCCGGAGCGGGCTTTCTGTCCCTTGTGTCCTTTGCCGGACGTTCCCCCGTGGCCGGACGCGTCGCCGCGGCCGACTCTTTTTCTCTTTTTGGTCGCCCCCAGGGGCGCTTTCAGAGAACTCAAATCCATAGCCCTACTCCTTTGACTCTTCCACAGAAACCAGATGGATGACCTTGTGAATCATACCACGAATCTCCGGGGTATCGGCCAGAGTCACGGTCTTGTTTACCTTGGTCAGTCCCAGGCCGCGCATGATTTTTCTCTGCTTTTCCGGCCGCGTGATGACGCTTTTCACCATTTTCACCTTCAACATTTTACCCACGGTCTTCCTGCCCCCGTCTGCTTTTACTTGCCCCGTCGCGCGGAAATTTCCGCCGGATCCTTCAACTGACAAAGCCCGTCAACGGTTGCTTTGACCAGATTGTGCGGATTATGCGAGCCCAGGCATTTGGTCAGAATATTGTGAACGCCGGCCACCTCCAGCACTGCTCTCACCGCGCCGCCGGCAATCAATCCGGTCCCTTCCGACGCCGGCTTCAGCAGCACTTTTCCCGCGCCGAATTTTCCCAGAACCTCATAGGGAATCGTCTTGTTGGCCACCGCGACTTTGACCATGTTTTTCTTGGCCATTTCCATTCCCTTGCGGATCGCCTCGGGAACCTCGTGGGCCTTTCCCAGTCCCGCGCCGATCATGCCCTGGCCGTCGCCGACCACCACGATCGCGCTGAAGCGAAAACGCCTTCCTCCCTTGACAACCTTTGCCGTACGGTTAATGGCAATGACCCGGTCCAGGAGCTCCACTTCTTTCATGTCTCTTTTATCGATGGATTCTTCTCTGATCATGAGTTCCGTTCACAAAAGTAATTAAAATTTAAGGCCGCTTTCCCGTGCCGCATCGGCCAGGGCTTTTACGCGTCCATGATAGAGAAACCGTCCTCTGTCAAAAACGACTTTCTCCACTCCCAGCGTCTGCAGGCGCGCCGCAATCAGCTTGCCCACCTCCCGGGCAACATCCACTTTCTTGATCCCCTTGTGCTTTCCGGCCAACTCCCTGCTCAGCGTGGAAGCCGTCGCAATCGTTGTGCCCTGCGCGTCGTTGATCACCTGTGCATAAATGTGTTTGTCCGACCGGAAAACCGAAAGGCGGGGCCGCTCCGCGGTTCCCGTCAGTTTGCCCCTGACTCTCTTTTCCCTTTTTGCTCTTACTTTAAGCGTCTTTTTGGAAGCCAATGTTCCACCTCTTTTTTGCTGTGTTTCCCGAAACGATTATTTAGCGCCTGCCGCCTTGCCGGCCTTCCGGCGAATATGCTCACCGGCGTATTTAATGCCTTTCCCCTTATAGGGCTCCGGCTTCTTCAACGAGCGGATCTCCGACGCGACGCGGCCCACCAGCTCTTTGTCGATTCCGGATACAACGAGGTTGACCTGCTTGTCGATCCTGACCTCAATGCCTTTGGGAATGCTGTATTCAACCGGGCTGGAAAATCCCAGGACCAGTTTCAGGTTCGAACCCGCAAGCTCCGCGCGGTAGCCGACGCCCGAGATTTCCAGTCCCTTCTCAAAACCGGCGCTGACGCCGGTCACCATGTTGTTGACCAGCGTTCTCGCCAGCCCATGATAGGACCGTGCCAGACGATCATCGGATTTTCGCTCAATGATCAGCTGATTTTCCTCCATCGTCATCGCAATGCCGTCCGGCAATTTTGAAGACAAGGTTCCCTTGGGCCCCTCCACTTTCACGATATTGCCGTTCTGGCTGATCTTCACATTTTTCGGAAACGCAATTGGTTTCTTGCCTATTCTCGACATGAATCAGAACTCCCGTCTACCCTCTGGAATTGAACTACCAAACCTTGCAAAGCACTTCACCGCCGACATTCGACTCTCTGGCTTCCTGGTCGGTCATGATGCCGCGGGACGTGGAAAGAATCGAAATGCCGAAGCCGTTGAGCACCTTGGGAATCTTGTCGGCCGAAACGTACACCCGACGGCCGGGTTTGCTGACCCTTTGAATATCGGTAATGACCGTATGTTTGGCATCCGGATATTTGAGCGTAATCTTGAGCATTGCACGGCCGCTTTCATCCTTCACGGCCTCATAATTATGGATATATCCGGCCGCTTTCAGGACTTTGGCAATATTCATATTCATCTGCGACATGTAAACGCTGACATTCTTGAAGCGGGCTTTATTCCCGTTGCGTATCCGGGTCAGCATATCGGCAATAGGATCCGTCATCCCCATGCTTATTCTCCTTACACGATGGTTACCAACTTGATTTGATCACGCCGGGGAGCTCGCCCTGCAGGGACAGCTTTCTCAGGCAGATTCTGCACATTTCGAATTTTCTATAATACGCCCGGGGCCGCCCGCAAATCTGACAGCGGTTGTATTCCCGAACCGCAAATTTCGGTTTCCTTTTTGCCTTTGCGATTAATGACTTTTTTGCCACGCTACAATTCCTCCGGAGCTTCCTGGTTTAATTCTTAAAGGGAACGCCCATCAGGCGGAGCAGAACGCGGGCTTCTTCGTCCGTCCGGGCCGACGTCACGATGGTAATGTTCATCCCCTTGATCTTTTCGATTTTGTCATACTCGATTTCCGGGAAAATAATCTGCTCGTGAAGGCCGATGGAATAGTTGCCCCGGCCGTCAAAGGCGCTGGCCGATATGCCCCGAAAATCGCGGACTTTCGGCAGGGCGACGTTCACCAGCCGATCGAAAAACTCGTACATCACGTCTTTCCTCAGCGTCACCGAACAGCCGATCGGCATGCCCTGGCGGAGCTTGAAGGTCGCGATGGATTTTTTTGCTTTGGTGACCACCGGCTTCTGGCCCGTGATCATCGCCATTTCCTGCACGGCGCCGTCAATGATTTTCACGTTGGAGATGGCCTCGCCCAGACCCATATTGACGACAATCTTCTCCATTTTCGGAACCTGCATGGGATTCTTGTAGTCGAATTCCCTGACCAGAGCCGGCACTACGGTTTTCAAATAATATTCCTTTAATCTTGCCATTTTCCCTAACCTACATCGATGACGTCATTGCATTTGCTGCAGATCCGAATTTTCTTGCCGTCCTCGAGAATGCGGTTCCGAATCCGGGTCGCTTCCTTGCATTTGCCGCAAATAATGCTGACCTTGGAGACATCCATCGCCGCCTCTTTTTCCAGGACGCCGCCCTTGCTTTTTTGATCAGGCCTTTTATGTCTCTTGATCACATTGATCTTTTCGACGATCACTTTGTTTTTGCCGGGTATCGCTTTCAGAATCTTGCCGGTTTTTCCTTTGTCCTTGCCGGCCAGAACTTTCACCAAATCCCCTTTTTTCAATCTGCCTAAACTCATTTTTCCCCTCTTCAAAACCGGCTTATAAAACCTCTGGCGCCAGAGAGATGATTTTCATAAACTGTTTTGCTCTCAATTCGCGGGCGACCGGCCCAAAAATTCTGGTGCCGATGGGCTCCATCTGATTGCTGATGAGAACGGCCGAATTGTCGTCAAACTTGAGATACGAGCCGTCGGGACGCCTCACTTCCTTGACGGTGCGGACGATGACCGCTTTCATGACATCGCCTTTTTTGACTTTGGAATTCGGGATCGCCTCTTTCACCGCCACGACAATGACATCCCCCAGAGAAGCGAAGCGCCGCTTCGATCCGCCAAGCACTTTAATGCACGCGACCCGCTTGGCGCCGGAATTGTCGGCAACATTTAAAATGGTCTGCATCTGAATCATAAATCAACTCCACCCTCACAACGGGCCTGCATGGGCCAAGCCAGGTTTCTATTTTGCTTTCTCCAAAACTTCCAGCATCCGCCAGCGCTTGTCGCGACTGATCGGCCGCGACTCAATGATGATGACGGTGTCTCCGGTGCGGCACTGGTTTTGCTCATCATGGGCCTTGTATTTCACATGCCGGCGGACATATTTGTGAAACACCGGGTGCTTCACCAGCCGTTCGGCTTTCACCACAATGGTTTTGTCCATTTTATCACTGACGACCACGCCCTTAATGGTGCGTTTGTTGCTTTTTTCAGCCATATTATCCTGCGGCCTCCTTTTCCTTCATCACCGTCTTGATGCGGGCAATGTCCCTGCGGAGGCGGCCCAGGCTGGCGGTCGATTCCAGCTGGCCCCCGGCATGCCGAATCTTCAACCGAAACAGTTCTTCCGCCAACTCACCTTTTTTTGTCTGAAGCTCGGCCACACCGAGACCTCTGATTTCGCTAATTTTCATCGGATATTTCCCTTGAACAAAACTTGGTCGAAATGGCCAGTTTATGCGACGCCAGACGAAACGCTTCCCTGGCCACTTCCTTGGTTACGCCTTCCATCTCGTACAGCACGGATCCCGGCTTCACGACCGCCACCCATCCTTCCGGCGCTCCCTTGCCTTTGCCCATGCGGGTTTCAGCGGGCTTTTTCGTAATGGATTTGTGCGGGAACACGCGAATCCAGATCTTGCCGCCGCGCTTCACATAACGGGTCATCGCAACGCGGGCCGCTTCGATCTGGCGCGCCGAAACCCATCCGCATTCCGCCGCCTGCAATCCGTAGTCGCCAAAGGCAATGGAGCCTCCCCGAATCGCTTTGCCGCCCATGCGACCTTTCTGCAATTTTCTGTATTTTACCCGTTTTGGCATCAACATAATCTACAACTCCCGTTCCTCTTCTGCCCCCCGTCGGGGTCAGGACTGTCTCTCGTTCTTCTGGGGCAAAACTTCACCGTGAAAAATCAAAACTTTGACGCCGACCAATCCGTAGGCGGTATGCGCTTCGATAAAGCCGTAGTCGATATCGGCCCGCAGCGTATGCAGGGGAACCCTGCCTTCACGGTACCATTCCGCGCGGGCGATTTCAGCGCCCCCCAGCCGTCCGGAACAGCTGATTTTGATGCCTTTGGCGCCGAACTTCAGCGCGTAGCCGACGCACTTTTTCATGGCGCGGCGGAAGGCAACCCGTCGTTCCAGCTGCATGGCGACATTTTCGGCCACCAGCTGCGCATCCGTTTCCGGCTTGCGGACTTCCAGAATATTGATGATAATTTCCGCATGCGAAAATTTTTCAATTTCCGCTTTCAGCTTTTCAATTTCCGATCCCTTCTTGCCGATGATCACTCCCGGTCGGGCGGCGTAAATATTCACCTTGGCCTTGTTGGCCGCGCGTTCAATCTCGATGCGGGAGATGCCGGCATGATAGAGCTTTTTCTTGAGGTACTTCCGGATCTTCAAGTCCTCAAGCAGCATGCCGCTGTAATTTTTTTCGGCAAACCATACGGACTGCCACTTTTTGATGTAGCCCAACCGTAATCCTACCGGGTTAACCTTCTGACCCAATATCGTTCCTCCTTACCTTTCATCCACGACCACGGTGATGTGGGACGTTCTTTTCCTGATTCCCGCCGCTCTTCCCTGCGCCCGGGCCCGCCACCGTTTCAAGGACGGCCCCTGGTCCACAAAGATCTCCTTCACGTAAAGCGTGTTCTCGTCAATATTCGGATTCTGGGCCGCGTTGGCGACCGCCGATTTGAGCACCTTGGCCACGATTCCCGCCGAATATTTTCGCGTGTACAGCAGGATATTGCGGGCCTCCTGAACTTTCTTGCCCCGCACCAGGTCAACCACCAGCCGAACTTTCTGCGGCGACATCCGGATATATTTTGCGACTGCTTTTGCTTCCATATCTCATCCACTCCAAACCCGTCCGCCTGCGCGAACGCCCTACTTCTTCACCTTGGTTTTCCGGTCGCCGGAATGGGAATAAAACGTCCTCGTCGGCGCGAATTCGCCCATTTTATGGCCCACCATGTTTTCCGTCACGTACACCGGAATGAATTTTTTCCCGTTGTGCACGGCAAACGTGTAGCCGATCAGTTCGGGGGTAATGGTTGAACGCCGCGACCAAGTCTTAATCACATTCTTGCTGCTTTCAGCCTCCATTTTCCGGACTTTGGTCAGCAAACTTTCTTCAATATAAGGACCTTTTTTGATCGAACGTGCCACGTTTTATTTCCCTCTTCTTTTCACAATATATTTATCGGTTTTCTTGTTTTTCCGGGTTTTGTGTCCCTTGGTCGGAACGCCCCAGGGGGTGCAGGGATGACGGCCGCCGGATGACCGGCCTTCGCCGCCGCCCATCGGATGATCCACGGGGTTCATGACGACGCCGCGGACGTGGGGACGCTTGCCCAGCCATCGGGTGCGGCCCGCCTTGCCGATGCTCACGTTTTCATGCTCGTTGTTTCCCACCTGGCCGATGGTCGCCATGCATTCGATGAAGACCTTGCGGACTTCGCCGGACGGAAGCCGCACCTGAGCGTAACTGCCTTCCTTGGCCATCAGCTGGCCGTAGGCGCCCGCCGAGCGGATCAACTGTCCGCCGCGTCCGACCTTCAATTCCACATTGTGGATCAGCGAGCCCAGGGGGATGTATTTCAGCGGGATGGCATTTCCCGGTTTGATGTCCGCTTTCTCTCCGCTCACCAGCACATCGCCGACATGGATCTGCGCCGGGGCCACAATGTATCTTTTTTCGCCGTCGCGGTAATTCAAAAGAGCGATCCGGGCCGATCGGTTCGGGTCGTACTCAATGGCCGCCACTTTGGCCGGAATGTCCGCCTTGTTGCGGCAAAAATCGATCATCCGGTACTTGCGCTTGTGGCCGCCGCCGATATGGCGCGCCGTGATCCGCCCGTAACTGTTGCGCCCGCCGGTTCTCTTGATCGGCTTCAAAAGGCTTTTGACGGGCTCGGTGGAGGTGATCTCCGCAAAATCAGAAACGCTCTGGAACCTCCTGCCCGGCGATGTCGGTTTGTATTTGATGATTGCCATGTGCTTAGTCCTTCACTCGTTCTATACGCCTTCGGCGACTTCAATGCGGCTGCCTTCGGCCAGCGTCACGATTGCCTTTTTCCAGTCGCTTTTCTTCCCCATCACGCGGCCCATGCGTTTCTTCTTGCCCAGCACATGAATCACGCGGACCTCCGTCACTTTTACCTTGAATAATTTTTCCACCGCCTGGCCGATTTCCACCTTGTTGGCCCGGCGATCGACTTCGAAGTGGTATTTATTTGCCGCCTCACGGTCGAGGTTGCTCTTTTCCGTGAGGAGCATTTTCCGGATCACCTGATGCAGTTCCATTATGCCAGCAATGCCCCCTCGATCTTTTTTATGGAGGGTTCAAGAAGGACCAGATGCTCATAATTGAGCACATCATAGACATTGATGCCTTCCGACCGAATCATTTTCACATTTTTGATGTTTCGTGATGATTTCATCAAAACAACATTATCCTGATCAATCACAAAAAGCGCTTTTTTCAGGCCGAAGAGATCCACCACTTTCTGAAACGCCCTGGTGCTGATTGCTTCCATCGGAAAATCGCGCAGAATGGTCATCTTTTCTTCTTTCACTTTCATGCTCAACGCCGAGATCAGCGCATTTTTGCGGACTTTTTTCGGGACGCTGTAAGCGTAATCGCGCGGCTGCGGACCAAACACAATCCCGCCGCCTCTCCAGATCGGCGAGCGCGACGTTCCCGCGCGGGCGCGGCCGGTGCCCTTTTGACGCCAGGGCTTCTTTCCGCCGCCGCTCACTTCGTTTCTTCCCTTGGTGGCAGAGGTGCCCGAGCGCCGCGATGCCCGCTGCATCTTGACGACCTCATAGATCGTTGCTTCGTTGATGTCCGCGCCGAAAACCGCGTCATTCAATTCGACCTCGGCAACCTTCTTTTTTTCAATATCAAAAACATCTGCGACTGCCATGTTGACAACTCCACTGTCTTACGCGCTTTTTTTCCTGGCCTGCGAAATGAACACATAGCCGTTTTTCCCGCCGGGGACGGAACCTTTCAACAACAACAAATTGCGGTCGGAGCGCACCTGCCAGACCTGAAGGTTTTGAACGGTTTTCCGGACGTTTCCCATCTGGCCGCCCATTTTGGTTCCCTTGAAGACCCGGGACGGATCCGCGCTGGCGCCGATGGAACCGGGGGCCCGATGAAACATGGAGCCGTGCGTCGCCCGGCCGCCGCCGAATCCGTGCCGCTTCACAACCCCTTGAAATCCTTTGCCTTTGGAAGTGCCCACCACATCGACAAAACCGCCTGCCTGGAAGATGTCCGCTGAGATTTCCTGCCCGACTTCGTACGCGCCGGCCGCAACGGGAACTTCCCTTAAAACACGAAAGTATCCTTTATTGGCCTTATTCAGATGGCCCTGCAGCGGCTTCGTGACATTCTTCTGCTTGATCCGGCCGTAGGCGATTTGAACCGCGTCGTAGCCGTCCTTTTCTCTGGTCTTCACCTGAACGACCACCGACGGCTCGACCTCAATCGCCGTCACGCCGACCGCGGCGCCGTCTTCGGCAAATACCTGCGTCATCCCCAATTTTTTTCCAAGAATTCCCTTGTTCATCATCATCCAACTTTTCAATGAAATAAAGCCGCGAACCTCAACGTTTTGGAAAAATGGCAATCCCAAAGGCCACTTTCCACCGCCTTTATTTTCCGCCTACGCTTTTATCTCGACATCCACTCCCGCCGATAGATCCAGCTTCATCAGCGCATCCACCGTGGCTTGCGTCGGCTCGACAATATCAATCAATCTTTTATGTGTGCGAATTTCGAACTGCTCCCGGGATTTCTTATCCACGTGCGGTGAACGATTGACACAATATTTATTGATTTCCGTAGGAAGAGGAATGGGACCGGCGACGCGAGCGCCGGTCCTCTTTGCAGTCTCTACAATTTCTTCGACAGAACGGTCCAGCAGTTTGTAGTCGTAAGCTTTGAGACGAATTCTTATCTTCTGTTCTTTCATGGATCGGTTACCCTGCCATTTCTACGCAATGACCTTGCTTACGACACCCGCGCCTACGGTCCTGCCGCCTTCGCGGATCGCGAATCGCAGCTGTTCTTCCATGGCGATGGGCATAATCAGTTCGACCGTCATTTTAACGTTGTCGCCGGGCATGACCATCTCCACGCCTTCGGGCAGCGTCGCGACGCCCGTCACGTCGGTTGTCCGGAAATAAAACTGCGGACGATACCCGGAAAAGAACGGCGTATGCCGGCCGCCTTCTTCCTTCGTCAGGACGTAAACCGCCGCTTCAAATTTGGTGTGGGGCGTAATCGAAGCGGGTTTGGCCACGACCTGCCCTCGTTCCACTTCTTCACGCTTGATGCCGCGCAGCAGCAACCCGACGTCGTCGCCCGCCCGGCCTTCGTCCAGGGTTTTGCGGAACATTTCCACGCCCGTCACAACCGTTTTGATCGTGGGACGAATGCCGATGATTTCAACTTCTTCACCCACCTTGATGATCCCGCGGTCCACACGGCCCGTCACAACGGTGCCGCGGCCGGAAATGGTGAAAACGTCGCCGACCGGCATCAGGAACGGTTTATCGGTGTCGCGCTTCGGCTCGGGAATGTACTCATCCACCGCTTTCATCAGTTCTTCGATGCATTTCACATCGGGAGACGCCATATCCTCGGCTTCCAACGCTTTGAGCGCCGAACCGCGGATGATGGGAATCGCGTCACCCGGGAATTCATACTGACTCAGGAGTTCTCTCAATTCGAGTTCAACCAGATCCAACAATTCGGGATCATCAACCAGATCCACTTTATTCAGGAAAACGACGACGTAGGGAACCTGCACCTGACGGGCAAGGAGGATGTGCTCGCGGGTCTGCGGCATCGGACCATCGGAGGCGGCTACCACCAGGATCGTTCCGTCCATGTGGGCGGCGCCGGAAATCATATTTTTGATATAGTCGGCGTGGCCGGGGCAATCCACGTGCGCGTAATGTCTTTTTTCCGTTTCATACTCCACGTGGGAAATGTTGATGGTAACGCCGCGTTCCTTTTCTTCCGGAGCATTGTCAATCGAATCAAAAGCCCGGAATTCCGCGAAGCCTTTTTTCGCCAGATATTTGGTAATGGCGGCCGTCAACGTCGTCTTGCCGTGATCCACGTGACCGATGGTCCCTATATTTAAATGCGGCTTTGTCCTTTCAAATTTTTTCTTTGCCATCTCACCTTTCCTCCTTAACTTTGAATGGTTGGTTTCCTTGTCGTTTGATGAATTTCTTTAAAATTTATAATGCGCAAAGGCCTTGTTGGCCTCCGCCATTTTATGCACCGCTTCTCTCTTCTTGATGGCGCCGCCCCGATTGTTGGCCGCGTCGATGAGCTCCGCCGCCAGCTTTTCCCGCATGGTTTTCTCGGTGCGCTCCTGCGCGTTGGAGATCAGCCAGCGAATCGCCAGCGCCGTGCGCCGGGCGGGAACGACTTCCGTCGGCACCTGATACGTGGATCCGCCCACCCGCCTTGATTTGACTTCAATCACCGGTTTGACGTTATTGACGGCTTTCTCGAAAAACTCCACCGGCTGTTCCTTGACGCGCTTTTCAATAATGTCAAAAGCACCGTATAGAATGCTTTCCGCGACGCTTTTCTTTCCCCGTTTGAGCAAAGAGTTCACAAACTTGGCAACCAGTTTGTTGTTATATTTGGGATCCGGCAGAATCTCCCTTTTTTCAATTTCTCTTCTTCGTGGCATGTTTTTTCAGTCCTTTATCTAACTGGGCTTTTTCGCACCGTATTTTGATCGACTTTGCTTGCGGTCGGCAACGCCGACGGCATCCAGCGTACCGCGAACAATATGATAGCGAACGCCGGGCAAATCCTTGACCCGGCCGCCGCGAACCAGAACCACCGAGTGCTCCTGCAGATTGTGGCCGATGCCGGGAATATAGGATGAAACCTCATAGCCGCTCGTCAGGCGAACCCTGGCCACCTTGCGCAAAGCGGAATTCGGCTTCTTGGGCGTCGTCGTATAGACCCTCACGCATACCCCGCGGCGCTGCGGCGATCCGGCCAGAGCCGGGGCGTTTGTTTTTCTCTTGATCTGGGTTCTGCCTTTGCGAACCAGTTGGCTAATTGTCGGCATTTCTCCTCCCGAACGTTTTTCTGCATTTTGCTGGCAGCAGCAAATCTGTGGTTGCTATCAATTCAGGATGCTTCTGTCAAGCAATTTCTTGCCTTTTGGACTCATTTATTCCGAGGCCGCTTCCGCTTCCTCCTCTTCCACCTTAATTCCCAATTTGCGATACATGACCAGGCCGGTTCCGGCAGGAATCAGGCGCCCCATAATGACGTTTTCCTTGAGGCCCCGGAGGTAGTCCGTTTTCCCGGAAAGCGACGCTTCGGTCAGCACCCGGGTCGTCTCCTGGAAGGAGGCGGCCGAGATAAAGCTCTGGGTGGAAAGCGATGCTTTCGTAATGCCCAGAAGCAGCGGATCGCCGATGGCGGGCTTCCCGCCCTGAGCCATCACTTTGTCATTTTCTTCCTGGAAACGGTAGCGTTCGACCTGTTCATCGGCGATAAAAGTCGTGTCGCCCGGATCGGTGATCCGGACTCTGCGCAACATCTGGCGGACAATGACTTCCATATGCTTATCATTAATCTTCACCCCCTGCAAACGATAAACTTCCTGAACTTCATCGACCAGATACCGGGCCAGTTCCTTTTCGCCCTTGATGGCCAGGAGATCATGGGGATTGTTGACGCCGTCCATCAACGCGTCGCCGGGAGCCACACGGTCTCCCTCCTGAACACTGATATGCTTCCCCTTGGGGATCAGATATTCTTTTTCTTCGCCGATTTCCGGCGTTACGACGATTTTGCGCTTGCCCTTGGCGTCTTTTCCGAACGTGACGGTGCCCTCAATTTCGCTGATCACTGCAAAATCCTTTGGCTTGCGCGCCTCAAAGAGCTCCGCGACTCTGGGCAAACCACCTGTAATGTCTTTCGTTTTGGTTGTTTCCCGGGGAATTTTCGCCAGAATGTCGCCTGCCCGGACCTGATCGCCCTCGGAAACAACAATGTTGACGCCAACCGACAGGAAATAGCGGGCCGCGGCATTCGATCCGGCGATTTTAGCCGTTTTCCCCTTGCTGTCCTTGATGGACACACGGGGCCGAAAATCGCCGCTTTTAAATTCGACGATGACCTTCCTTGACAGACCGGTGACTTCATCGACCTGTTCCTGCATGGTTTTTCCTTCAATAATATCGCCGTATTTGATGGTTCCGTCCACTTCGGCCAGAATCGGTATGGAAAAAGGATCCCACTCGGCAATCAACTGCCCGCGCTTCACGGAGCTTTCGTCTCCTACTTTAATGTGGGCGCCGTAGGGAACGGGGTATTTGCCGCGGCTGCGGTTCTGCTCATCCAGCACATGGATTTCGCCATGACGGTTCATCACCACATAATCATTTTCCCTGGTTTTGGCTGTGTTCAGATTCACAAATTTTACCCGGCCGTCATGGCGCGCCTCCAGCGTGGAGTGTTCGTCAAATTTTGCCGTGCCGCCGATATGGAATGTTCTCATGGTCAGCTGCGTGCCGGGTTCACCGATGGACTGGGCGGCAACGATGCCGACCGCTTCACCGATGTTCACCAGGTGGCCATGGGCCAGATCGCGTCCGTAGCACATGGCGCATACGCCGTGTTTGGCCCGGCAGGTCAGTACGGAGCGGATATTCACCCGCTCAATGCCCGCGCGGTCGATTTTTTCCGCCAGGGCTTCGTCGATGGCCTCATTGGCCTTTACGATCACTTCGTCGGTGAAGGGATCCCGGATTTCCTGCAGAGCGACGCGGCCCAGCACACGCTCGCCGGCCGTTTCAATGATTTCACCGCCCTCCATCAGCGCGGATACATAGAGTCCGTCAACCGTTTCGCAATCCTGCTCGGTGATGATGCAATCCTGCGCCACATCGACCAGTCTCCGGGTCAGGTAGCCGGAGTTCGCCGTTTTCAGGGCCGTATCCGCCAGTCCCTTGCGGGCGCCGTGCGTGGAAATGAAGTACTGCAAAACCGTCAGCCCTTCACGGAAGTTGGCCGTAATCGGCGTTTCGATGATTTCGCCGGAGGGCTTCGCCATCAGGCCGCGCATGCCGGCCAGCTGCCGCAGCTGCTGCCCGGAGCCGCGGGCGCCGGAATCCGCCATCATGTAAATCGGATTGAAGCTTTCAATTCTGCGCTTTTTGCCGTCCGCGCCCGCCACTTCTTCCGTACTGATGCCGGTCAGCATTTCGGAAGCGATCTTTTCCGTCGCCTGCGCCCAGATGTCAATGACCTTGTTGTATCGTTCGCCGTCGGTAATCAAACCGTCCATGTACTGTTTCTGAATCTTCAGCACATCCTTGTCCGCCTGCGCCACAATGTTTTTCTTGTTTTCGGGAATGATCATGTTGCCGACCGCAAAGGACAGGCCGGAAATCGTCGCATATTTGAATCCCAGATCCTTGAGGCGGTCGGCCAGGAGCACCGTGGTTTTATCGCTGCAAACCCGGTAACAGTGATCGATCAGGTTGGCCAGCTCCTTCTTGTTCATCAGCTTGTTGATCGCGTCAAAACTGATTTCCTCGGGCAGAATCTCAAAAAGGACAATGCGTCCGGCCGTCGTTTCTTTGAGCTCCGATTCAATGCGGACCTTGATCCGCGCATGCAGGTCAATCGCTCCCGCGTCCAGCGCCGAGCGCACTTCGTCCGGACCGGAGAAGATCATGCCTTCGCCCTTCACATCCTTCTTGGCGCGGGTCAGATAGTAAATTCCCAGAACGATGTCCTGGCTGGGAATGATAATCGGCTTGCCGTTGGCCGGGGAAAGGATGTTGTTCGTGGACATCATCAGAACGCGCGCTTCGGTCTGCGCCTCGATGGACAGCGGGACGTGGACGGCCATCTGATCGCCGTCAAAGTCCGCGTTGAAGGCCGTGCAAACCAGCGGGTGCAGGCGGATTGCTTTTCCTTCGATCAGCACCGGCTCAAACGCCTGCATGCCCAGACGGTGCAGCGTCGGCGCGCGGTTCAGCATCACCGGGTATTCCCGCACGACTTCGTCAACGGCGTCCCAGACTTCGGAGGTTTCCCGCTCCACCATTTTCTTGGCGCTTTTGACCGTCGTCACATAGCCTTTTTCCAGCAGGCGGTTATAGACAAAGGGCTTGAAAAGTTCGAGCGCCATCTTTTTGGGCAGCCCGCACTGATGCAACCGTAAATCGGGGCCCACCGTGATGACCGAACGGCCGGAATAATCCACGCGCTTTCCCAGCAGGTTCTGGCGGAAACGACCCTGCTTGCCTTTGAGCATGTCCGACAGAGAGCGCAGCGGCCGTTTGTTGGTTCCGGTAATCGCGCGTCCCCGGCGGCCGTTGTCGAAGAGAACGTCCACGGCTTCCTGCAGCATGCGCTTTTCATTTCGGATAATAATTTCCGGAGCGTTGAGCTCCTGGAGCCGTTTGAGACGGTTGTTCCGGTTGATCACGCGCCGGTACAGGTCATTGAGATCGGAGGTGGCAAAACGGCCGCCGTCCAGCGGAACCAGAGGCCGCAAATCCGGCGGAATCACCGGCAGAACGGTCAACACCATCCACTCCGGCTTGTTGCCCGATTTGCGCAGCGCCTCGACCACCTTGAGCCTTTTGACGATTTTTTTCTTTTTGGTGTCGGAGATGGACGTCACCACTTCCGCCCGGAGTTCTTCGTAGAGCTTGTCCAGATCGATTTCTTCCAGAAGCTGACGCACGGCCTCGGCGCCGATGCCGGCGACAAACCCGTTCTCTCCGTACTGCTCCTTCGCTTCGATGTACTCTTCGTCGGTGAGGAGCTCTTTCTTTTTCAGCGGCGTGTCTTTCGGATCCAGCACAATCCAGGATTCAAAGTAGAGAACTTTTTCCAGCTCCTTGAGCGTCAGATCCATCACATTGCCGATGCGGCTGGGCAGGCTTTTCAGAAACCAGATATGCGCAACCGGCGTCGCCAGCGTAATGTGCCCCATCCGCTCGCGGCGCACCTTGGACTGAATCACTTCGACGCCGCATTTTTCGCAGACCACGCCGCGGTGCTTCATCCGCTTGTAGCGCCCGCAAAGACATTCATAGTCTTTGACCGGCCCGAAGATCTTGGCGCAGAACAGACCGTCGCGCTCCGGCTTGAAGGTCCGGTAATTGATCGTCTCCGGCTTCTTGACCTCGCCGTTGGACCAGGAAAGGATCTTTTCCGGCGAGGCGATCGAAATCTTCATGGCATTGAAGCGAATCGGATTTTTGGGTTTTTCAAAATAGCTGAAAACGTCTTCCACAGATTTTTCTCCTGTTTTTTAAAACAAAATTGCGGGGTTACTCTTCCTCGACCAGTTCCACGTCCAGTCCGAGGCTCTGGAGTTCCTTCACCAGAACATTGAAGGATTCCGGCAGACCCGGCTCGAAGGCATGTTCCCCTTTGACGATGGATTCGTAAATCCGCGTGCGTCCGGCGACGTCGTCGGACTTGACCGTCAAAAATTCCTGCAGCGTGTAGGAAGCGCCGTAGGCTTCCATGGCCCAGACTTCCATTTCTCCCAGGCGCTGGCCGCCGAACTGGGCCTTGCCGCCCAGCGGCTGCTGGGTCACCAGGGAATAGGGCCCGATCGAACGGGCATGAATTTTGTTGTCCACCAGGTGATGCAGCTTCAGCATGTAGATAATGCCGACGGTGACTTCCTGATCAAAGGGCTCGCCGGTCCGGCCGTCGAACAGGACCGCCTGTCCGCTTTCCGGAAGGCCCGCCGTGTCCAGCAATTTGCGGATTTGCGGTTCGGGACAGCCGTCGAACACGGGGCTGGCCACCAGCATGCCTTTCTTCAGGCGGCCGACAAACCGCTTGATGTCTTCGGCGGACGCTTTTTCCAAAAACTCGTCAAAGTCCGGAGAAGCGTAGGTTTTTCTCAATTCACTTTTGATCTGATTGAGGTTGTTGTTCTTTTCCAGCAATTCATTCAGGCCTTCGCCGATGGATTTTGCCGCCCAGCCCAAATGGGTTTCGAGGATCTGGCCGACGTTCATGCGGGAAGGAACGCCCAGCGGATTGAGGATAATATCGACGGTGGAGCCGTCTGAAAAATAAGGCATGTCTTCTTCCGGAAGAATCCTGGACAGCACGCCCTTGTTTCCGTGGCGGCCCGCCATTTTGTCGCCCACGGACAATTTCCGCTTGATGGCGACATAGACTTTCACCATTTTAATGACGCCGGGCGGCAGCTCATCGCTGGCCTGAATCTTCTCCAGCTTCTCCTCAAAGCGGGCCTTCACAAAATCGATTTTTCTTTCCATCACGGAAAGCAGGTTCGCCAGCTTTTCTTCCGAACCGTCGTGCTCCGAAAGCGTTACATCCTTCCAGTACATGAAAGGAATTTCCTGCCAGGCCTCACGGGTGATTTTTTCGCCCTTCTTGAGAAGGGTTTTCTTTTTCACGTCAACGATCTTGCCCGCCGCCGTTTTGCCGACCACCAGCTTGGCGATGTCTTTCTTGATGGATTCCGCCAGAATCCGGATTTCATCGTCGCGGTCCTTCGTCAGCTTTTCAATCGCTTCTTCTTCGATCGCCCGGGAGCGCAGATCCTTGTCGGCGCCTTTGCGCGTGAAAATCTTGGCGTCGATCACCGTGCCTTCCACGCCGGGCGGAACGCGCAAAGAGGTGTCCCGCACATCGCTGGCTTTTTCTCCAAAAATCGCCCGCAGCAGTTTTTCCTCCGCGGAGAGCTGCGTTTCCCCCTTGGGCGTAATTTTGCCGACCAGAATATCTCCGGGTTTCACGGACACCCCGAGGCGAATGATGCCGCTTTCGTCGAGGTTCCGGAGCGCTTCCTCGCCGACGTTGGGAATGTCGCGCGTGATTTCTTCCTTGCCCAGTTTGGTGTCGCGGGCCATGGTTTCAAATTCTTCAATATGAATGGAGGTGTAAATGTCTTCCTTGACAATCCGCTCGCTGACCAGAATCGAGTCTTCGTAGTTGTACCCGCCCCAGGACATGAACGCGACCATCACGTTTCGACCCAGCGCCAGTTCGCCGGTGTCGGTGGCGGGGCCGTCGGCCAGAATATCTCTCTTCCGGACGCGGTCGCCCGTGGAAATAATGGGCTTCTGGTTAAAGCAGGTGTCCTGATTGGAGCGCTGATATTTGGACAGTGTGTAGATATCCACCCCGGTGTCCAGACCGTCTTCTTCCGGCTTGTCGGCGCGAACCACGATGCGCGAAGCATCCACGCTTTCGACGACGCCGGACCGTTTGGACACCATGACGGCGCCGGAATCGCGGGCCACCACCGCTTCCATGCCCGTGCCGACCACCGGCACTTCGGGGCACATGAGCGGCACGGCCTGACGCTGCATGTTGGAGCCCATGAGCGCGCGGTTGGCGTCGTCATGCTCCAGAAACGGGATCAGGGCCGCCGCCACGGAAACCAGCTGATCGGGGGCCACGTCCATCATCTTGATGTCTTCCGGCATGGCCGAAACGAAGTCGCCGCCTTTCCGGACCGAAATCAGTTCTTCCTCAAATTTTCCCTTTTTATCGAGCGGCCGGTCCGCCGGGGCAATGAGCTGGTTTTCCTCTTCGATAGCCGTCATGTATTTGACATCATTGAGCACTTTGCCGTTCTCGACCAGGCGGTACGGGCTTTCGATGAAGCCGAATTCGTTCACGCGCGCGTACGTGCTGAGGGAGACGATCAAGCCGATATTCGGGCCTTCCGGCGTCTCGATCGGACAGATGCGGCCGTAATGCGTCGAATGAACGTCGCGGACCTCAAACCCGGCGCGCTCCCTTGTGAGGCCGCCGGGCCCCAGCGCCGACAGGCGGCGTTTGTGCGTGATTTCCGAAAGCGGATTCGTCTGGTCCATGAACTGGGAGAGCTGGCTGGAGCCGAAAAATTCATTCACCACGGCCGACACCGGTTTGGCGTTGATCAGGTCGTGCGGCATCATGGTTTCGATGTCCTGAAGGCTCATCTTTTCCTTGATCGCCCGCTCCATGCGCACCAGGCCGATGCGGTACTGATTTTCAATCAGTTCGCCGACGGAGCGCACCCGGCGGTTCCCCAGATGATCAATGTCGTCCACGCTGCACTCGCCCACGCCGTTTTTCAAATCGATCAGATATTTGACGGAGGCCAGAATATCTTCGTTGCGCAGAACGGTCAGATCCGTCGGCACATTCAACCCGAGCTTATAGTTCATCTTGGCCCGGCCGACATCCGACAAATCATAGGTTTCCAGTTCAAAAAAGAGGCTGTTGAAAAACTTCTTCGCGGTCTCCGGAGTGGGCGGATTGCTGGGCCGGAGCCTGCGGTAGATTTCCATAATCGCGTCTTCCGCGGTGTCGATGCGGTCCATGAGCAGCGTGTCGCGAATGGAGGCGTTGTCCAGGTCTTCATCGATATGGATGAAGTTCAGTTCCCTGACCCCCTTCTCCTGGGCAATCTCAAGGCCGTTGAAGGGAAGCTCTTCGTTGCAGCGGAAAAGAATTTCGCCCGTCGAGGGATCCTGAACATCCGAGGAAAGAATTTTCCCGGTCAAATCCGCTTCCTTGATCGCCACGCGCTTGATCCCCGCGTCCATGATCTTCTTGAGCAGGGGGCGGGTGAGCTTGCGCCCTTTCTTGACGATGACTTCATCGCTTTTCGGGTCTTTGATATCTTCCGGCGCCTTCTGCCCGGCCAGGGATTCATCAACCCCGAAGTAGATCTTTTCCCCTTCGAGGGTAATTTTTTCAATGTGGTAGAAATAGTTCAGAAGAAATTCCGTCGAATTGCCCATGGCTTTGAGCAGAATCGTGACGGGCATCTTGCGGCGGCGGTCGATGCGAACGTACAGCAGATCCTTGGAATCGAATTCCAGATCCAGCCAGGAGCCGCGGATGGGAATGACGCGCGCCGAATAAATCAGCTTGCCGGAGGCGACCGTTTTTCCCTTGTCGTGATCAAAAAAGATCCCGGGCGACCGGTGCAGCTGGCTGACGATCACGCGTTCCGATCCGTTGACGATAAACGTGCCGTTTTCCGTCATCAGCGGAATTTCACCGAAGTAAATTTCCTGTTCCTTAATGTCGCGGATCGGTTTGGTCTCGGGCGTTTCACGGTTGCCCCGGCCGTCGGGCAGCCGGTCGGTGTCAAACACCATCAGACGGACCACGATTTTCAAAGGAGCGGCATAGGTCATGCCTTTTTGAATGCACTCCTTCATGTCGTACCGGACATCGCCGATCTTGTAGCTGACAAATTCCAGGGAGCATTTTCCGCTGAAGTCCGAAATAGGGAAAACGCTCTTAAAAGCCCCCTGCAGGCCGACATTGCGCCGTTTGGCCAGGGGCACGTCGGCCTGCAGGAACTTTTCGTAGGACCGTGTCTGGATCTCGATCAGATTGGGAATGTCCTGTACTTTTTTTACGCGACCAAAATTTTTTCTAAAGTCACCCATGGTATCCTTGAATTCAATGGTGGAGTGAAAATTACCTTATTTAATCTCGACCGTTCCGCCGACTTCCTCGATCTTCTTCTTGATTTCGGCGGCTTCCTCTTTGGAAACGGCTTCTTTAATCGGTTTGGGCACGCCTTCCACCAGATCTTTGGCTTCTTTCAGGCCCAGGCCGGTGATGGCGCGAACGACTTTGATGACCTGAATCTTCTCCGCGCCGAATCCCGTCAGAACGGCGTTGAACTCCGTCTTTTCTTCCGCTGCAGGCGCGGCGCCCGCGGCCTGGCCGGGCATCGCCACGGCGGCCATCATGGGAGCGGCGGCGGACACGCCGAATTTTTCTTCCAGTTCCTTCACCAGATTGGAAAGCTCCAGCACGGTCATGTTTTCAATAAATTTAACGACATCTTCTTTCGTGATTTGATCAGCCATTTTTCTATTCCTCTTTCGTATGGTTTTATGAGTTTAACGTTTGCTTTTTCTCGCTGTAGGCATGGAGCACCTGCACAAAGCTTCGGGGCACCGCGCTCAAAACCGTAACCAGCGATGTCGGCACCGCCGCCATGACCGAAACCAGTTTGCCCAGAAGAACTTCTCTGCCGGGCAAATCGGCCAGCGCGGTAAGTTCCGCTTTCGTCAGCATCTTGCCGTCCAGCACGCCGACTTTGATATCCAGTTCAGGATTTTTTTTGGCAAATTCCATCAGCGCCTTCGTCGGCGCCACCGGATCTTTATAGCTCAAAACAACGGCGATGGGATATTTGAAATGATCCGCCAGAACAGCAAAGCCGGTTTCTTTCGAAGCAATGCCCAGCAGGGTGTTTTTGACAACCTTCAGCTCCGCATCGTTTTTTCGCAATGCATTCCGCAGGGCTTCCATTTTTTCAACGTTCATGGCGTTGAAACTGGTCAAGACACCCAGATGGGCCTTTTTGAGCTTTTCCTGAAGCTCGGATACAATTTGTTCCTTTGTTCTCCGATCCAATTTATCAGCCTCCTTTCATGATGATTTTCTGCTTGAGGCCGAAAAACCAAGCCGCACACGAAATAGAAAACGGTCGATCCGCCTTTCCGATCCCCGTTTCCGGGAAAATGGATTACCCCGAAGCCTCTTGAGGCAATGATTTTCCACTCTGCGGGTCTCGGCAGGCCCTTGTCCGTTTAAACTTCCGTACCTGCTGTCTTCGACCTGATACTGCTTGCACCGTAAGCGGACGCTGCGTTTTGGGGAATGCGGCATCCGCGAATTTTTTCCTCAGCTTACGCTCTTGATATCCAGCGGATCAACCTTCACCCCCGCGCCCATCGTGCTGGAAATCGCAATGCTTTTAATATAGGTTCCCTTGCTGGATGCGGGTTTCAGTTTGATGATGGTCTCCAGAAGCGCCGTGATGTTTTCATAAAGTTTTTCAGCGCCGAAAGACACTTTGCCCACCGGCGAATGAACGATGCCGGCTTTTTCCACGCGGAATTCCACCTTGCCGGCCTTCAGTTCCCTGACCGCGTTGGCAATGTCAAAGGTCACCGTCCCCACTTTGGGGTTGGGCATCAGGCCGCGAGGCCCCAGAATCTTGGCGATTTTCCCCACGGACCCCATCATGTCCGGCGTGGCAATCACGCGATCAAACTCCAGCCAGCCGCCTTTGATCTTTTCAATGATTTCATCGTTTCCAACCAGATCCGCGCCGGCTTCCAGGGCTTCTTTTTCCTTGTCGCCCTTGGCAAAAACCAATACGCGGACGGTTTTTCCCAGGCCGTTGGGCAATACCACGCTGCCCCGAACCATTTGATCGGCGTGCGCCGGGTTGACACCCAGACGGACGGCGGCGTCCACCGTCTCATCAAATTTGACTCCCGCCATGGATACGACCATTTCCGTAGCCTCTTTGAGCGTATAACGCCTGGTCGGATCGACCTTTTTCTTCGCAGCGATAATGCGTTTGCCTCGTCTTAACATGATCAAACCTCTTCCTTGATTAACCTGCTATTTCTATTCCCATGGACCTTGCCGTGCCGGAAATAATTCTGACCGCGCCTTCCATATCGACGGCGTTCAAATCATTGAATTTCAGCTGCGCAATGTCCTGAACCTGTTTGGCCGTGACGGTTCCCACTTTTTCCCGTTTGGGGTCGGCGGCGCCCTTGGCGACCTTGGCCGCCTGCTTGAGCAGAACGGACGCGGGCGGCGTTTTGGTAATGAACGTAAACGAGCGATCCGCGTACACCGTAATCACCACCGGGACAATCATGCCTTCCTGGTTTTGCGTCATCGCGTTGTAGGCCTTGCAAAATTCCATGATATTCACGCCGTGCTGGCCCAGGGCCGGCCCGATCGGGGGCGACGGAGTCGCCTTTCCCGCTTTGATCTGCAATTTAATGTTCGCAATCACTTTTTTTGCCATAATCATCACCTGAATTGAAAATTTTTTTAGGCCTGTATCTTACGCCTTATCGTTTCTCATCCCCGACCTACTGCCCCTGGGTGACCTGGATGAAATCCAGTTCCACCGGCGTCGGGCGGCCGAAGATGCTCACAATCACCCTCAGTTTGCTTTTTTCCGGCCGGACTTCGTCAATCACGCCGTCGAAATTGGTGAAGGGTCCGTCGATAATCCTCACGTGGTCGCCGACGTCAAACTTGAATTTGGGCTTTGGTTTGAGCGTCCCTTCGTCAATCCGGACCTTGAGATTCTCAACGTCTTTATCCGGAATCGGGGAAGGCTTGTCCTTGCTGCCGATAAAACCGGTCACCTTCGGCGTATTCTTGACGATATGCCAGTTTTCATCGCTCATTTCCATGCGCACCAGGATGTAACCGGGAAAAAATTTGCGCTTGGAGGTTTTCTTTTCTCCGGAAATCAGCTCCACCACGTCTTCCTCGGGAATCAGAATGTCCGAGAAATAAGCCTGGGCGCCGGCCAGTTCAATCCTTTCCTGAAGGCTCAGCTTGACCTTGTTCTCAAATCCGGAATACGTATGAACGACGTACCATTTAAAAGCCATGAAGTTACCCTAAAATGAATTTGACCAGTTTTGCGAGAATCAGGTCTATCACGCCCAGGTAAAGGGATGAAATCGCGACAATCACCATGACCACGCCCGTGGAAGCCAGTGTCTGCTTCCGGGTCGGCCAGGTGACCTTTTTCAACTCTGTCTTCGCCTGGGCGAGAAACTGCACCGCCCTGTCGAACAGCAACTTGAATTTTTCCATATCGTCGGCCTTTGTTTTCGGGAAAAACTGGCAGGCCAGGAGGGACTTGAACCCCCAGCATCCGGATTTGGAGTCCGGCGCTCTATCCATTAGAGCTACTGGCCTGCGTCAATTCTCCGCTACTTGGTTTCTCTGTGCAGCTTGTGTCCGCGGCAAAACTTGCAGTACTTCTTCATTTCCAGGCGGTTTTGCATGGTGCGCTTGTTTTTCGTCGTCGTGTAATTTCTCTGCTTGCATTCCGTACAGGCCAAAATAATGTTGTTTCTCATACGTCTCCTTCACTGGAGCCCACGACCAGGATTGAACTGGTGACCTCATCCTTACCAAGGATGTGCTCTACCGACTGAGCTACGTGGGCGCGGCGTTACCTGTCTGTCAGCGCCAAAAAGCAACCTGGAGCGGGAAACGGGATTCGAACCCGCGACCCTCAGCTTGGAAGGCTGACGCTCTAGCCCCTGAGCTACTCCCGCTTATTTCAAAAAACTGGTGGAGGGGGGAGGATTCGAACCTCCGTAGGCTCCGCCGGCAGATTTACAGTCTGCTCCCTTTGGCCGCTCGGGAACCCCTCCAGACATGTGGCTCATCTGGAGCTGGCGATGGGACTCGAACCCGCAACCTGCTGATTACAAATCAGCTGCTCTACCGATTGAGCTACGCCAGCAAACCATTTAAATCATTTCGCTTTTGCACGAAACCGTAATTATTTTGAACGCAAAAAAACGACTACACTGCTTCGTGCGAATTGAGGACACTAATTTTTATAATGGTTTTTGTCAAGTAAATTTTTAAATTATTTGAAAAATCTTCCGGCGCAGAAAAGGGGTTAATCCTTGTCGCTGAAATAATTTGCGGAGAAGATATAAATTTCCGTTTCCTTGTCTTTCCATGCCTTATGAGGCAAACCCGCTTTGAAGCACGTCTCCCGAAGAAACGTTTCCCGGTCCCAGCCGTACTCGGTCGCCACCTGCGGCAGAAGCAAGCCGGAATTATAGCCTCTGACGACGTAAAGACCGTGCTTTCCCACCTCAATTTCCTCAATGCTTTGAATCTTCCGCAGAGGGCTCAACACTGATATTTCATACCTTAAGTCCCGTATTTCTTCGCTTTTTACGGACGGAAAACGCGGATCATGAAAAGCCGCGGCGACCGCCATTTCCTGCACCGTTTCCCCCAGCGGTTTGACCGCCTTGATGTATCCGATGCAGCCGCGCAGATGCCCCCTTTTTTTCAAGGTGACAAACGCGCCTCTTTTTTCCTTCAGGATGGGCAAATCCATCGATAGCTTGGGCAATTCACGGTTCCCGACCTTGGCGATAATCGCCCTCTTGGCAATTTCCAAAAGCGTCGTTTTTTCCTGATCTGTCAGTTCCATATGAACCTCTTTTTCCTATTTGTAATAAACGGCTGAAGCATAGCCGACCACGGATTGACAATCCCCGGTCACTTCTCCGGAATGGGTGTACTTTAAAACGAGCGAATGAGAAGCGCCCAGACCCCCGGCGGCCAGTATGGCCACCGCCATTGGACCACCGCCGCAGGCCTCCGTGCGGTCGCGCGCCAGATTCTCCAGAAGACCTTCAGCATCGCTGTCCTGCAGGTGCCTAAGCGCCACGCCATCCAGCGCTCTTGCTTTTATATCCTCATGAAAATGCGACAGATCGCTGCTGGCGACAATCAGCAGGCGCCGGTTTTTGCCCGCCTGCACGATCGCCTTCGCCAAATCCCGGCAGGTTGCGGCGTTCTGATCCCCCATCACCAGCGGAACAAAGGAGAAATCGCCCAGAGCAACCTGCAGGAAAGGAAGCTGAATTTCCAGGGAATGCTCGCGGGCGTGAGCCGCCGGAAAATCGACAACAATCCCGCTCGCGCGCTTCATTTCTTCCGCCAGTTTTTCATGGACCGGCACCCGGCCCAGGGGGGTTTCAAAAGCCCCGCCGCCCCAGACGGAAACCCCCGAAAAAGCCACCCGGTGGGAGGGCCCGATCAACACCACTGCGTCGTATTTTTTGCCCCGGACAAGCTGATAAGCGAAGGCCGCCACCTGACCGGAGTAAATGTAGCCGGCATGAGGCGCGATGAGGCCAACCACCTCTCCGGAAAGCTCCCGGTCGGGAACCCTGCGGAAATATCCGGCAATGTCCCGCCTCAAAACGGACGGATCGCCGGGATACCAGGAGCCGGCAATGACGGATTTTCGCACGTTGTCCATTCGCCTGCCTCTACTTGAAACGCCAGATGGTTCCCTGCCGGCTGTCCAGAACATCAACGCCGAGCCCGGCCAGCCGGTTTCTCAATAAATCCGCCTCCTGCCAGAGGCCGGCCTGTCTGGCTTTCTCCCTTTTTTGAATCAGCTCGTCGATCTGCCGATCGTCGATTGGTTTTTTGAAATCCATGACTTGCAAGACGTCATTGATTTTTTGAAGCGCCTCCAGAATCTTGCGGGCGTCCTCCCCGCTGATTTTTCCCCCGGCCAGGGGCGCATTGACGGCGCCGATAAATTCAAAAAGCGCCGCCAGTGCGCCGGAAATGTTGAGGTCATCGTCCAGGGCCCGCTCAAAGGCGTGGTTAAGGTCATAAATCAGTTGATCCACCTCCGGAAAATTCGGGGCGGCATTTCTAATCGTCTGCAATCGGGAAATGAAGGTGTCCATTTTCTTGATGGTGTTTCTGGCCATTTGCAGAGCGCTTACCGAGTAGCTGATCGGCTTGCGGTAATTCATGCCCAGCAGAAAAAAACGGACATCCCGGCCGCCGTGCCCGCTTTGTCTGAGGTCATCCATCGTTACGATATTATTCAATGACCGGGACATCTTCCGGCCGTCCACCAGGATCAATTCGGCCCCGATCCAGTATTTTGCGCCGCTGTGTCCGCAGCAGGCCTTGTTGATGGCGATGAGATTCTCGCAGTGGGGAAAGGTTTCATCCGCTCCGCTGACATGGATGTCATAGGCCGCGCCCAGATATTTCCGGGAAATGGCCGCGCATTCCAGATGCCAGCCCGGACGGACATTGCCCCACTTCGTCTTGGAATAAATCCCCCTTTTCAGCTCTCCCAGACCGGCCCTTTTCAAAAGCGCGAAGTCCGCCGGAGAGTCCTTTTCGTAATCATCCAGATCGACCGACCGGCCGGTCCGGGTCTTGGCCGGATCGATATTGGACAGACTGCCGTAGTCTCCCAGTTTGGAGATGTCGAAATAAACGGAGTGCAGCTTCTCATAGGCATATCCGCGATCGACCAGCTTTTCAACGATCTTGAGCGCGGCGTCAACATCTTCGGAGGCTCTTACGTAGATATTGTCCGGACGGATCTGCAAAAACCGGACATCCTCCAGAAATATCCGCAAATATTTATCGGAATAATCCGCGAGATTCATGCCCGCCTTTTCCGACCCCTTGAGAGACTTGTCGCTGCAATCGACGATATCGACGACATGTTTGACGGCGTAGCCCTTGAAGGTCAGATAGCGGCACAGCAGGTCGGACACCACCAGCCGCCGGTAATTTCCCAGATGAGGAGCGTCATGAACGGTCGGGCCGCAGGTGCGCAGCCGCACCTCCTTCGGGTTCAGCGGACGGAAAAGCGTTTTCCGGCGCTTGATCGCGTTGTAAAAGCTGACCGTCGCCAGCTCCTCTTTGACCGCGAACAATTCCGTGCTCAGGTAGCGCTCTCCGCTGTCCGGGAAAATGACCACGATCGTGCCTTCTTCCATCTGACGGGCCTTCTGGGCCGCGACAAACATGGCCGCGCCGGAGCTCATGCCGGCAAGGATGCCTTCTTCCCGGGCCAGCCGGCGGGACATTTCAAAAGCGTCTTCGTCCAGGATATTCACCTTTTCATCCAGACGCTTCTTGTCGTAGATCCCGGGGCGGTAGGACTCGCGCATGTTTTTGAGGCCCTGGATCTTATGCTGCAGGTAAGGCTCGACGCCGATGATCTGAATGCGGCAATCGAGTTCCTTGAGCCGCTGCGAAATGCCCATCGCGGTGCCGGTGGTTCCGAGCGTGACCACCACGGCGGCGATCCGGCCTTGGGTCTGATCCCAGATTTCCTGCGCCGTCCCGAAATAATGGGCCCGGACGTTATCGGGGTTGTTGAATTGATCGGTGCCGAAATACTTTTCCGGGTTTTCCCGAAGCATCCGGTAGGCGACCTCGATGGCGCCGTCCGTCCCCTGCGCCGCGGGGGTAAAGATCAGCTCCGCGCCCATCGCCCGCAGAATTTTTTTGCGCTCTTCGCTGGCCGCTTCGGACATGGTCAGGCACAGCTTGTAGCCTTTCGCCGCGGCCACCATGGCCAGTCCGATGCCGGTATTGCCGCTGGTCGCCTCCAGAATGATCCTGCCGGGTTTCAGGTCGCCCCTTTTTTCGGCGTTTTCGATCATGCTGAGCGCCGTTCGGTCTTTAATGGATCCCCCGGGATTCGCGGACTCCAGCTTGGCCAGAATCGTGACCTTTTTATTCGGATTCAGCTTCGAGATTTCCACCAGCGGCGTGTTGCCGATGCGATCCATAATGCTTTTATACACGTTCATCATCACCCTACGCTCCGTTCGTCAATCCTTCATCATTCCTTTTTGAAACAAGGATTGCGCAGGCGCCTGAAAAAGTCATCCCGGAGGAAATATAACGGATCAGCTGTCCATCTTGGGCAGAGAAATTTTTATAAACGAAACCCCTTCTTCTTTCAAGACCGTTTCTTCCCGGGGGGTCGTCGTTCCTTTGATATTGCGCCTCTCTTCATCGCCCGCGTGGATCTTCAGCGCAACTTCGGCAAATTTGTTTCCGACATCTTCAAAGTTGTTTTCAAGGTAGCGGTGCAACGACTGAAGCACCTGCCCCCGGGAAACGTCCTTGTTCCGGGGCGGCTTGGAATCCTTCCCCATAATCGTCAGGGAAGAAGGCGCGATTTCCACGCTGGAACTGTTGCAGACGGGACAGCAGACCAGACGCCCGGCATTCTGTTCTATCCAGGCCTGGCGGTCTTTAAACCAGCCTTCAAAGGTGTGTCCGTTTTCACATTTGATGTCGTAAATAATCACCGCTCGGGCGCTTTCCTTGTTAAAAACGGCTAAAAATCCGTTGGAAATAAAAACATGTGGACATTTCGCGATAAATTTTATAACGTCGCTTCCCGTGTCGGGATGTGGCCCAGCTTGGTAGGGCACTGCGTTCGGGACGCAGGAGTCGCGCGTTCAAATCGCGCCATCCCGACCATTTTTTTCAGCCCACGACGGATGCCATCTTGAAGATCGGCAGATACATGGCGATAATCATGCCGCCGCAAACGCCTCCCAGAAAAACCATCATGATCGGTTCGATCATCGCCGTCATCCCCTTGACCGCCGCATCCACTTCGTCATCATAAAAATCGGCGATTTTGTTGAGCATAATATCCAGCGCGCCGGTGGCTTCCCCCACCGCTATCATCTGCACCACCATCGGCGGAAACACGCCTGAGGCAGACAGCGGCTCGGCAATGGACTGGCCTTCGCTGATGGCCTGGCGCGTTTTCACGACGGCCGCCTCGATGACGACATTCCCGGCGGTTTTGCTGACGATATTCAATCCCTCCAGAATCGGCACGCCGGAGCTCATCATCGTGGCCAGCGTTCGCGTAAATTTGGCGACGGCGACTTTCCTGAGCACATTGCCGATCAGCGGCGCCTTCAGCAGCAGCGCATCAATCGTCCAGTGGCCTTTTTCGGTTTTATAAAACATTTTCAGGCCGATCACCATCGCGGCAACGATCACCCCGAGCACCCACCAGTAATTCTGCATGAATTCGCTCATCCCCACGACTACCTGCGTCGGACCGGGAAGCTCGCCGCCCATGTCGGCAAACATCTTCTGAAAGGTGGGAATGACCTTCAAAAGCAGCAGCGTCACCACGCCGGCGGCAATGCACAACACGGTAATGGGGTAGGTCATGGCGCTTTTGACGGCTGCCTTGAGTTTCATCGCGTTTTCCAGATACGCGGAAAGGCGCGCCAGAACGACGTCCAGAATGCCGCCCGCTTCGCCGGCGGCGATCAAGTTGACAAACAGGTCGTCAAATACCTTCGGATGTTTTTTCAGCGCATCCGTCAGAGAAGTGCCCCCTTCGATATCCTCCTTGATCGTCCGAAGGATTTTGGCAAACGCCTTGTTTTCTTCCTGGTCGGCCAGGATACTCAGGCACTGAATCAGCGGCAAACCGGCGTCGATCATCGTGGAAAAAATCCGGCAGAACACCACCACGTTTTTTTCATCCACGCCTCCCTGAAGAAAGGGAATGTTTTCCAGAAGATCTTTCGGCTTTTGCTTGACCGCGATGGATTTGAATCCCTGGCGCCTCAACGCCGTGCGGACGGCCGGCTCATCGGGAGCCTCCATTTCGCCTTTTTTGACCTCGCCCTTTTTTGTCGTTCCTTCCCAAAGGAAAACCGGCATGCGTCAACATCCTTTCTTCTTGATGAGGAATCGTTTTTTTATGACTGCATCATAAACCATCTTCCGTGCAGTTTCAACCGGTTAAATTCAGAAATCATCCCTTCCCGCGCCTTCGGCCTTCACGGCCGGGGACCGGCCGGCTTCGCCAGCCGCTGAAGCAGCATTTCGTATTGAATGATCCCCGCCGCCACAGCAACATTCAAAGAGTCAAAATTCCCCGCCATCGGAATGGAAATAAAAAAATCGCATTTCTTCCGGATCAGCGGCCGCAATCCTCTGGATTCGCTTCCCAGAACCAGGCCCACCGGCGTGCCAAAATCCTGCTCTCTGAGGTTTTTCCCCCCGCGGGCATCCGCCCCGTAAATCCAGAAGCCTCTGTTTTTCAAATCATCGATCGTCCGGGACAAATTCGTCACGCGGGCAACCGGCAGGTGCTGAGCGCTGCCGGCCGACGACTTCATGACCGCAGGCGTGACGGACGCCGACCGATCGGTCGGAATCACGACGCCGTTGGCGCCCAGACAATAGGCGCTGCGGATCACCGATCCCAGATTTTGCGGATCCAGAATGCCGTCAAGAATCAAAACGAGATCCTGAGACAGGCGCGGGTTGCGGTTTTTCAGCACGTCTTCCAGATCGGCGTAGGCGAAAGCATCGCACAAACCGGCAATGCCCTGATGATCGGCCTGATCCGTCAAACCATCCAGACGCTGGCGGGGCACCCATTCAACGGGGATGTTCTTTTGCCGGGCCGAGGCCAGAATGTCCTGAAGCGGCGGACCGCTCCGGCCTTCGGCAATCAAAATTTTTTTCAAAGGGGTCGTGTCCCGGGAAAGGAGAACCTTGATGGGGTTGATGCCGTAAACTGCCTCCATGCTCCGCCTCCCGTGCGTAAGAGATAGGATCATGCGCGGTTTCGGGCTTCCAGGCCGTCGGCAATCTCCCGAATGATCCGGCGGCAGGCCTCCAGCGGATCCTGAGCCTGCCGGATGGGTCTGCCCACCACAATGTAATCGGCGCCTGCCGAAATCGCTTCAAAAGCGCTGAGCGTTCTTTTTTGATCATCCGCCACTTTTTCATCGGATGCGCGGATGCCGGGCGTCACAATCAGAAAATCTTCCCCCAGCGTCCGCCTCAACGAAAGGATATCCCTGGGCGAAGCCACCACACCCGACGCTCCGGCCTCACGGGCCATTTTCGCCAGATGCAGCGCCAGCTCGTCCGCCGTTTTCTCGAAACCGATTTCCGCCAGATCCTGATCGTTCAGACTGGTCAGCACCGTCACGGCCAGCACGATGGGACATCCGGCGCCCCGCTTTTCGGCGCAGGCGGCCGCGGCCTGGACGGTTTCCCGGATCATCCTGCTTCCGCCGGAAGCGTGCACATTGAACATATCCACGTTCAACGCCACAGCGGCTTCACCGGCGCGGGCGACCGTGTTGGGAATATCATGAAACTTGAGATCCAGAAACACCCGTCCGCCTTTTTGCAAAATGCGCTCCACGATGGCCGGTCCGGCGGATGTAAACAATTCCTTCCCGACTTTGAACAGGCCGACGCTGCCGGAAAGACGGTCCACCCAGGACAGCGCCTCTTCAACGCCGGGCGCATCCAGCGCAAAGATCAGCCGGTCCTGGGGCCGGCTACTCGAGGTATTCTTCATCGCCGATGAACTCTGTGTTGTCCGGTATCGGTTTGAAATCTTCCTGCGTCCCGTTTAAAAATTCCGGATGGGCATAAACGACCTTCCCCTGGGCAATTTCCCGAAGCGCAAGAACAATCTCTCGGTTTTTGCTTTCCACCAGGGGCTTGGACCCTTTCAGCAGCTGCCGCGCGCGCTTGGATGCCAGCAACACCAGGCCGAACCGGGTTTTCGCCACCTTGAGCGAATCTTCTATGGTAATTCTTGCCATGAATCGAGCACCTCCTACACCTCTTTTTTTATCGATGAACATAAATGATTAATTGCGCCTAGCAAACGGCTCGTTCTGCATTTTTCCGCCCGGTAAATCGCGATCAACTGCCCCACGGCCGTGTCCAGATCTTCGTTCATGACGGCGTAATCATACCACAAAACTTCTTCAAGTTCACTTGCGGCCTGGGCAAAACGTTTTTGAATCGCCTCCGGAGTTTCGTGCCCCCGCTTTTGCAATCGTTTCAGGAGCTCGTCCAAAGAGGGGGGCAGCACAAAAACAAAAACGCCCTCCTGAAATTTTTTCTTCATTTCCTTTGCCCCGCGCGGTTCAATGTCGAGCAGCAGATCTTTTCCGCGACGGAGCAAATCCTGCAGAGCCCGACCGGATGTTCCGTAAAATTCGCCGTAATTTTCCACCCATTCCACAAACTCGCCCCGTTCGATCCGGCGCTGAAAATCTTCACGGGAAACAAAATGATAATCTTTTCCGTCGATCTCGTTGGGACGCGGCGGCCGCGACGTAAAGGAAACGGAAAATTCCATGTCCGGACAGGCCGCCAGCAGCCGGCGACAAATGGTGCTTTTCCCGGACCCGGAGGGAGCGGACACAACGATGCAAAGTCCCTTTTCCGTCATACGCCTACTCGATATTCTGCGCCTGTTCGCGCAATTTGCCCAGTTCGCTTTTCACTTCGATCACCTGGCGGGAAATATCCACGTCGCTGCTTTTGGAGCCGATCGTATTGATCTCACGGTTCATTTCCTGAAGAAGAAAGTCGATTTTGCGGCCTTCCGCCTCATCGCTTTCGAGCAGTTCCTCAAACTGACCGATGTGGCTCTGCAAGCGGACAATTTCCTCCGTGATGTCGCATCGATCCGCCAGGATGGCCACTTCCTGCGCCAGGCGGGCCGGATCCGGCTCCATTCCCGCCGTCAGCTCCCGGACGCGCTCGGAAAGACGCTTCTGGTAGTCCAGCACGACCTGCGGCGCCCGCAGGCGAACGGCCTCCAGGATTTCCCGGATGGCCTGAAGCCTGCTTTGCATATCCGAAAACAGGGCAATTCCTTCATCCTGCCGCATGTGGACCAGCATCGACAAAGCTTCCTGCAGGGTCTGCTCCACCCGGTTCAAAAAAGCGGCTCCCATCTGCGTTTCCGCGGGCGGCGTAAAAATATCCCGAAAGCCGATCAGGTTCTGAAGGCTGACGGATTCCCGCAAATCGAATTCATTTTTCAGACGGGTCAGCACATCCACGTAGCCGCGCGCAATCTCCAGATTCAGATTCACCCTCGAGGATTCGGCGCTCTCGCCTTCCAGGCGGATGGAAACGTCAATGCGGCCGCGCCTGAATTTCTCTCCGATTTTCTTTTTGTACTCCATCTCCAACGGATAGAGCGCCGCGGGCGTCCGCAGAGCGATTTCCAGAAACCGGTGATTCACGGATTTGGCTTCCACCACAATGTTCCGTCCGTCGCAGATAGTCTCCACCCGGCCGTAACCGGTCATGCTTTTAATCATTTTCAAACCTTTCGTAAGCAAACGGCCTGCGACGTGTGCCCGGCCATTTTCAGCTGCAACAGATAGCGCGACCGGATCGCCCCGAACATCGTCCACAGCTTCTCGTTTGCATAATCCGGATACGTCCAGGGCAGGGAACAAAACTTTTTGGCCTGATACATCAGGGTCAAATCCGCGTAAATCCCGTCCCGCAAATAGGGCCGGTGCGTGTAGCCTTTGCCCGTGGCCAGAATCAGATGAGCCTGCGACAGGTAGCCGGGATCAATATTCACCTGCCGGCGGCTCCCCAAAAGCGTCTCGTTCTCGATTTCATTCGCGGCCAGTTTAACGTCCGGCAGCGACTCCGGCCGGATCAACCCCTCCATCGACAGAAAACGCCGGACCAGCGTCTGCCCCATTTCCGGCGCATAATACGCCGTATCGTCAAAAGGAATCTGCGCGCTGACATAGTCCGGCTGGCCATATCGGACGGACAACCGGCGGATCGCGTCGTTAATCAAATTTCCCGCCGGCGCAAAAACGCTGAAGATCAGCTTGACCGCCGCGGCCTGCGTCGGTTTGCTCATAACACGCCGATCAATTCTTCCCGCGACACCGTGGACGTTCCGACTTTGCCCACGACAATGCCCGCCGCGTGGTTGGCCAGTGCGGTGGCCTCCTTCAGATTCGCCCGCGCGGCCAGGGAAAGCGCGAGAACGCCGATGACCGTATCGCCGGCCCCCGTAACATCATAGACTTCCTTGGCCTGAGCGGGAAAGTGGGTGTGGCGGATCCCGCGGCCCCGTTCAAAAAGACTCATTCCCTCTTCACCACGCGTTACCAGAAGCGCCTGAAAATCAAATTTGTTCAGGAGCGTCTCCCCCAGTTTCAGCAGGTCATCCCCGTTGACGATTTCCATGCCGGCGGCGCGCTGCGCCTCATGATGGTTGGGCGTAAGCACATCGACGCCCGGATAGATGCCGAAATCGCTCGACTTCGGATCCACGCACAGAAAAATATTGGAACCGGCGGCCATGGCCTTGATGCCTTCCACCAGGTTCCGGGAAACCACACCCTTGCTGTAATCGGAAATCACAATTGCTCCGATCTGATCGCGCAGGGACCTGGCATAGTCGAGAATATCCGCCGCGCTTTCGTCGGCGATCGGCTTGCGGCTCTCGTGATCGAAGCGGACCACCTGCTGTCCGTGAGCCACGATCCTTGTTTTGAGGGTGGTCGGCCTTGCCTTCTCCACCAGAATGCCCTTCGTGTCAATCCGGCGCTCCTGTAATTGACTGACCAGTCCTCTGCCGATATCGTCTTCACCGATCACGCCGGCCACAAAAACTCTGCCGCCCATCGCATAGATCGCATTGAGAACATTGGCGCAGCCGCCCAGCATCACGGAATCCTTCTGAACATCGACCACCGGCACCGGCGCCTCGGGAGATATCCGCGATACCCTGCCCCAGATGAAATGATCCACCATGACGTCCCCGACGACCAGCACACCGGAGCGCGGATAATTCTTAATGATTTCCAATGCCTTCTTTCTTGCGATTCCTCTCATCACCTGCCTGCAATGCTCCCCGCCCTGTCGCTCTTCATCGATTTTCCGTAAGGGTACTATCACCACTCATTAAAGAACTTCCTCAGGATGCAACACCCTTTGTGAAAAAAGTGACGGAATGCTATTACCGGGAACCGGATTTGTCAATGATTTTCGTCATTAGTTTCTTCAGGACGCGCCGGCTGCCCCGGAGAAACTACTTCATTGCGGAATTTCAAGAAATATGCAAGATATTGGAACCTATTCATGGACTGTTGATGGCGGCATTCAAAGACGGGAGGGACCCGCCCCCATCGGCTGATCCATGCCCGGTCGTAAGAAAACAAAGAAACCGTAAAGGACGTTTATGGCAAAGATAGCGGTCCTCCTGGTGGACGACGAAGAAGATTTCCGCTTTATTTTCATCCGGCAGATCAAACGATTTTTTCCTGATTCGGAATTTGAGTTTTTTGAAGCCGGAGACGGCGAAAAGGCTCTGGAACTCCTCCGGACAGGCATCAAACCTTCCATCATTATTCTGGACTACACGATGCCTAAAATGAGCGGAACCGAGCTGCTCAGAACCATAGACCGTGAACATGGCAACCTGCTCCATGTTCCCCGCGTCGTGTTGAGCGGATATATCGGAGAGGACGCCATTCGGGAAGTGGAGAGCCTGCGATGCGATTATATTGAAAAGAGCATAAACACGAAAGTCTTTTATCAGCAGTTCTGCCGGTATCTTACGGAAAAACTGGGGCTTTCCTGCAAACCGACGACCCCGTGAAGAATTGCGCCGTCGAATCCCGTCGTGGAAAGGACGCCTGAATGCTGAAAAAATACAAATTTATCCTGGCGGACAAGCTTCAGAATATTTTTTATTATCTGATTCGCGCATACAGCCGGACGTTCCGGCTTCGCGTGGAAAATGAAAAACCCTGGCTCGATCACCTGCGGGGCGGCGGAAGGATACTGCTGTGCTGCTGGCATCAGCAGTTTTTTTCAGCCGTCCGCTATTTCAAGAATTATGCCCCCTATCATCCGGCGCTGATGATCAGCCAGAGCAAAGACGGCGATGTCATCGCCCGCATTGCCGAGAAAACCGGCTGGCACACCGTGCGCGGCTCTTCATCCAAAGACGGGGGGCGGCATTAAAGGAAATGATTTCTCACCTGTCGCGTTACGGTTTTGCCGGTCACATCCTGGACGGGCCACGAGGGCCGGCGGGAGTGGTCAAAGCCGGCGTGATTCGCCTGGCCCAGGTGAAGGGAATTTTTGTGATTCCCATATACGCTACCGCCGACCGGGCATGGTATTTCAAAAGCTGGGATCGCTTTATGCTGCCCAAACCCTTTGCGCGGGTAACCTTAAGGTATGGGGAGATGCTGGATCTCACGTTGAAGGCAGGCGAAGAGGATTTTGAACGCCAAAGGGCAAGACTCCAGGAAATTATGTTGCCGGGCCTGCATACTTTTTGAGGAAGCGCCTCCAGCCGGGAAGCGTTTTTTATGATTTTGAGCCGTCCAGAAAAGCGAAAAAAATCCCGGCGAGTTTTCAACCTTCATCATGAAGGACGCCTATGAAACTCTATCTGATCCTTAAAGCGTTTTTCTCGCGCCGTCTCACACCGGCAAGAATTTTTGCAATAAGCTTTGTCCTGCTCATTTTGCTGGGCACGCTGGCGTTGTGGTTTCCGTTTGCCGCCAGCCGGCAAAGCTTGAGCTTTACCGACGCGCTTTTTGCTTCCACGTCGGCAGTCTGCGTCACAGGCCTGGCCACCATTGATATCGGCAAAGACCTCTCGTTCATCGGCCAATTGATCACGCTGTTTCTTTTTCAGGTGGGCGGACTGGGCATCATTACTTTTTCTATTGTTCTGTTTGCCCTGATGGGCCGCGGGATTTCCTTCAAAGGGCGCGAAATCGCTCAATCCGCTTTCATGCACACCCCAAGCCGTGATTTTTATCTGATCATTAAAAGCGTTTTGCGCTACACGCTGATCATTGAAGGAATTGGAACGGCGCTGCTGTTCATCCGCTTTCTTTTTGATTTTCCGGTCGAAAAGGCTTTGTATCATGCCTTATATAATGCCGTATCCGCCTTCAATAATTGCGGATATTCCCTTTTCCCGGACAGCATGACGCGCTATCAGGGTGACATCCTGGTAAACGTCACCATTATGCTCTTAATCATTCTGGGCGGCATCGGATTCATCGTTCTGCACGAGCTGACGGATAAATTCCGCGGCCGCCGGAAAAGACTTTCCCTGCACACAAAAATCGTCCTCATCACAACGTCCGCCCTGATTCTGATCGGGGCCGTTTGCATTTTTTTCATGGAGAAGCATAATGTTCTGGTGGGGGTTTCCCTGAAAACAGCCGTGCTGATTTCTTTTTTTCAGTCGGTGGTTGCCCGAACGGCGGGCTTCAGTACCGTGGATATCGGCGTCCTGACCAATTCCAGCATTTTGCTTCTCTTATTCCTTATGTTTGTCGGCGCATCGCCCGGCTCAACGGGCGGCGGCGTCAAAAACACCAGCTTTGCGATCCTGTGCCTGCTGATTGTCAACCGTATGCGGGGAAACGAGAATGTCAATATCGCCAATCGCACGATTCCGTCCGAGCTGGTGGATCGCACGATATCCATCATTTTTGCATCGGTCATCATTATCGGCGTCATTACCGGCGCACTTCTTTTATTCAGCACCAGCGAAGGCGCCACACTGGCCAAGCGAACCGAATTTGTTGAATATATTTTTGAAACATTCTCCGCATTCGGCACCGTTGGCCTGTCCATGGGCGTCACTCCCAGACTCAACGACATGCAGAAATATATGATTATCCTGATGATGTTCATTGGACGGGTCGGCCCGTTGACGCTGGCCTTCGCCTGGTATTCGCACCGGAAAAAGAGCATAACGTATGCGGAGGAAACCATCATGGTCGGATAGTTCCATAAGGAGGAAATCCATGAAAAGAGCGGTTGTTATCGGGTTGGGCATTTTTGGTTATCACCTTGCGAGAACTTTGTTTGAAAACGGCTTTGAAGTCGTGGCAATTGATAAAAACAAAGATGTCATTCAGAAGATTCGAGATTATTCCACCAAGGCGATTCTGACCGACGGTACGGATCAGGAAATCTGGGATGACATTGGCCTTCAGGAGGACGATATCGCGATTATCTCCTTCGGCGAAGACCTGGCTGCCGCAACGCTGATTACGCTTCATCTCAAACAGAAGAAAGTAAAAAACATCATTGTGAAAGCGCCCAACGAAGACCATAAGCTGATTCTGGAAAAAGTAGGCGCGACGGATGTCATCATCCCGGAAATGGACATTGCCAGAAAACTGGCCAAGAGCATGATCTCTCCCAACGTGATGGACTACATTCCCCTGTCCGAGGATTACATGATTTTCGAGCTGGCTCCGCCCAACAGTTTTCTGGGAAAAACCCTAGCCGAGCTGCAACTGCGCAACCGTTTCAATATTGAAGTCATCGCCGTGCGCGATGTGGTTGCCGATAAGGTGAACATGGTGCCGCATGCCGGATTCGTCGTGAAAGACGGAGAAGTTCTGGTCGTCATCGGCAAAGAGAAGGACATCAGCAAAATCAAATAAGCGAAAAATTCCGGATCAACCGCCTCGCGGCAAGCTGTCGAGGCATGAATTGAACGTCATGATATCGCGGCAAGCCGCGGAGAATGAACGCTCGTCCCGCTTAAGCGGGACTCAACGCGCGACAGGATGAACAGGACCGGCAATCCTCTGTTCCTCCTCAACAAAAACGGGCAGGCGGCTCTCGTCGGACCTGCCGCCCGCCCGGCGGGTGAAAATCCTTCATGAACTTTACGGCACCTTGAAGTCGAACTTGTGGCACTGCGCGCAGTAGTTTTCCGATTTGGCATGCTGCTTGTGGCACAGGTTGCAGTCCAGCTCCGT
>JAAZOZ010000425.1 GCA_012797505.1 Smithella sp.
AAAAAGCTTTTGCCACTTGGTGTGGTGCGGCAAAATGCCCGCGTGCAGCATGTCGGGATTGGTGACGACAATGTGCCCCTGCCTGCGGATGGCCCGGCGCGCGTCATCGGGTGTATCGCCGTCATAAGTGAAGGTTTTGATATCGGCCTGCAAATCCGTAATCAGACCGTGGGCTTCGTGCATCTGGTCCTGCGCCAGCGCCTTGGTGGGAAACAGATAAAGAGCGCGTGTTTCCGGCTCGTCCAGAATGCTTTGCAGCACCGGCAGGTTATAGCAAAGCGTTTTGCCGCTGGCGGTGGGTGTAACCAGCACAACATCCCGGCCGCCGCGGATAAAGCGCACGGCCTGGGCCTGATGCTTGTACAGCCGCTCCATTCCGCGCTTGACCAAAACGTCACGAAGGTGCGGGCTTACCCAGGAAGGGTAGTCTTCCCAATCCCCCGGCCTGGCCGGGATTTCCACAACCGCTGCCGCGTTGGCGCTGAAGCTTTTGTTTTTTTTCAGGCGGGCGATCCATTCGTCCAGGGTGAGTTTGGCCATGGATGATCCTTTCATGCCATCAGCTTTAGAATAAAAAAGGAAATATCTCAACAGGCAATCCCGGCGGGAAATAAAAGTCGTTGCATTTGCCCGATCCTTGATCTAAATAGCCTATATTCCTGAATTGGAAAGGGGATGGACATGGCGCTTTTCACCATCGATCAAAAAAAATGCAAGCGCGACGGTCTGTGCCAGGCGGCCTGTCCGGCGCAGATTATTATTCAGGAGGATAAAAAATCCTTTCCGGCGCTTCTGGAAAACGGCGAGGAGTTTTGCATCAACTGCGGACACTGTGTGGCCGTCTGTCCTCATGGCGCTTTTTTGCTTTCCACCATGCCGCTTTCCACCTGTCCGCCGATGGACAGGCGGCTTCTGCCCGACGCCCCGGCATTGAAACATCTGCTCCTGGCCCGGCGGTCTATCCGCCAGTACAAGAAAACGCCCGTATCCCGCAAACTGCTTACGGAATTGGTGGATGTGGCACGGTACGCGCCTACCGGCAGCAACAAACAGCAGGTCTGGTGGACGGTGATTTCAAAGCCGGAGGAGGTCCGCCGCATGGGCGCCATGGTGATTGATTTCATCAAAATCATGCTGCCGCTGACGCCCGATGAAGCCCAGGTCCGGCGTTTTCAACGCATTGTCTTAGCCTGGGAAAACGGCCGCGACCGAATCATGAGAGGCGCCCCGCATCTGATGGTCGCGCACAGCCCCGCGGAAGTGGCCTTTCCCGCCGCCGACTGCGCCATTGCCCTGACGTATCTGGAATTGTACGCTTTCGCCAGAGGCCTGGGGACCTGCTGGGCCGGTTATTTTACAGGCGCCGCCAATGTCCACGAACCGCTGGTCCGGGCGCTTGATTTGCCCCCCGGACACCAGTGCCAGGGCGCCGTCATGCTGGGGTATCCACAGTACCGCTATTCCCGGATCCCGATGCGCAATCAGGCGCAGGTGACCTGGCGCTGATGATCGCTCGATG
>JAAZOZ010000426.1 GCA_012797505.1 Smithella sp.
GTGGGGGATTTTCAAGTGGCCACAGGTGGGGGATTTTGGGTGGCCGCCGGGGAGATAGAGTTTTGGGTATTGAAACGGGTTCAGTTCTATCTCAGCAATGCACGTATAAAACATTCGTAAAAAATCGTCTCCGCATCCTGAATATTTCTCCTCATACCATGCATAACCCGCAACGGCATCATCTTCTACACAAGGGAGAAATCGCAAAGTATATTTCATTATTTCCTGTTATTTATCTTTGCTTTAAGTTCATCGAAAGAGATAAGATCACCCGGGTGATTGTCAAATACCGCAAGTCTTCGCAATAGTTCATTTTTGTGGCTATCAGGCATCTGCACAACAGATGCGTCTGCGGCAATGCTCTCCCATAAATCTTCAACAAAAAGAATCTTTTCGGGAATACTCAATTCTTTTATCTCGGGCATATTTAACAAATGCATTTTTTCCTCCATTTGTAATTTTCAGCACATCTTAAAATTGTGATCAACCAAAGTTAATCTATATTTACCACAACTGCTTATGATTGCAAGCGATTAACTCATTTTGAATTGCCGCTCAGTATCGCCAGTATTATACCGGTAAACTGTATACCCTCTGAAGCCGCAACCTTCTCTGCGTCTCATACCGGTGAAGACCTGAAGGTAACGCGAACCGTACACAGAATAATTTGAAAGCTACCTGGATTCCGGCCCAGTGACACTGCCGGAATGACGGAGTGGGTAATGACCCAGAGTAATCAATGCTTTGTCGAAACCATGATGAACAATAGTTTGTCAATATAAACTTATCCACTTGCAGGAAGCTCTTTTGACCAGTCCTCGATTTTTAAGCCATCGACGCGGGAAAACTCATCGGCATTGTTTGTTACAAAAATGAGGTCTTTGCTCAAAGCCTGTGCCGCAAGCAGCATATCAATAGGTCCAATGATCTCCCCTTTCTTTTTTAGTTTTGTCTTCAGCTTCCCGTAACAGACAGCATCTTCGTCATCGAAAGGAAGAATACGAAACAGGGAGATAAATTTTAGCAAGGCAACACGGTTCTTTTCAACATACTGACTGTTTTCCACGCCAAACTCCAGTTCGGCAATGGTCAAAGAAGAAATATAGATGTCATGTTTTGATTTTTTATTAATTGTATTAATAAGTTGTGGCGTCTTTTTATTGATGGCAAAAATACAGATGTTGGTGTCAAGAAGATACACTATAGACTTTCCCTTTTTTGATTTTTCCCCTGATCTCTTCCCTCTTTCATGAAATCGTCGGAAAAACCTTCAAGACCTTCCAGGAAAACTTCCCACGCCTTTTCATGCGGCACCAAAAGCACAGCCTTGCCGTGTTTTTGGATATAAACATCTTCCCCGGTGAATTGAAACTCCTTGGGCAAACGAACCGCCTGCGACCTCCCGTTTTGAAAAAGTTTTGCTGTTTGCATAACATTACCTCCAATTAAAATGTATATCATGGTATATATTTTGTCAAATTCATTATGCGCTCCGCAGAAGAGGAAATTTCAAAACGGGATCAATGAAAATATTTGTGCTTTATCCGGCAATCAAATATACCCTGCCGGCTATTTCAAGACGATCTGTCCAGTGCCTTGGGTTGCGACGTCAGTGAGCAACCGCTATGATTACAACGCTGTAATTGCTCAATCCATAAAGCATTTCACAGTTTTTCGCAACACACCGGAAATCGCACCGATATAGAGAGATATTCTTAATAATTCTGAAGTCATAGAAACATCCATAACATGAATAATCATCATTCGAAATGGATACTTAATAACTTAAGGGTGTCCCCTTTTCCCTTCTGATCAATTTTAAATTTAGTAAACTCAAAAGATATACGAGGTTATGAGTGAATGGCGCTTCATTATTATATTTTTGCATGTGAAGAGCTTTTAGCATCTTTTCTGTTGCCTGTTGACACATAAAAACAGCGTTAAGGTATCTGCCATTGTTATGTATTGATTGGGCAGTTTCCATATCATATTCTGCAATATCCAACCAATAAGCTATTTTTTCAGATATTTCCAAAATGAACCTCTTATTCCCTTTGCTGGTTCAATCTCAATGTCATTGCCTTAAGCGCTAAAGCTCCCCTCTTTGGTAAAGAGGGGTTGGGGGAGATTTTAAAAATGTCAATAAAATCAAAGCATATCCACCTTGTGCCAATGAATAATAAACGGATGATAATTCCTGAACCCAAAACATTCAGGCAGAATGTTCTCCGGCGCAGCGCGCCAAAACAAACATTCCCACGCGGCGCGTGGGAACGAGAATCTTCCCCCCTCTTAAAAATCCGCAACTCGTTTGATCAATATGTCAATTGATATTTTGAAGTACGTCCCCTACTTCCCTACTTCCTCCGTTATCAGTTCACTCTACTGTTGAATGGGAGGCAGGAAGCCCGTTTCACTTCCAGTACCACCGCTGCTGACGCCGCCCTTGAGATAGTAGGCCAGATCATCGAAGTAGGTCTTCACCGAATTTTTGCCAAGCGATACTACACCGATTTCCGGAGGAAACGATCCCATCGTGTATGCCCCGGTGGTCCATTTTTGGGTGCGCAGGATCGCCCCGGCCTCCTTGCCCGACCCCATGATGTGGAGCGTGGAATCCTGGGCAGTGTTGAGGCTCGCGTTCCAGGCAACCAGCGTGAATTTGTCACCCGCGGCATCCCAGTTCTGTATCTGGTTCATCGGCCAGTTGACCGTTCCGCGCGTCTGGCCGAGCCGGACGTTGTTCAGGGCCGTGGTATCCGATGAGTGATCTATCCTGTCAGTATAAAAAACCCAGATATAGTTATCTCTAGACCGGTATCCCCAAGTCGAATCTGTTGTAAAAGAACCAATCGTATTTGGCCGGGTGAAAGTCCCAACCACCTTATTGAGCAGCAGCACGACCTTTCCGTCGCTGTCGTTGATCTTGCGGAAGACCTCGGCTGTTCCGGCGCCGCCGGTGATCGTATCGCCAAGATTGATTGTCGCCGCGTCGTTTACAGTTAGTTTCAGCGAGGCCGCCTCAACAATGCGGACCAGGAGGGTGGACCAGTCATCGACGTGACCGTCATCATCTACGATTACGTCGCTGCCGTCGTCTTCGTCCAGCAGCTTGTAGGCCAGCCAGTTATCATCTCCGTTTCCCTGATTGCTGTTACGTGTCCATAGAACCAGCATAGCCTTGTTATTATTCGTCGCTGGATCGGGGATCATGGTGTCCTTGATCCCATCCTTGTTGTTCCCGCCGTTATTGTTGCTGCGCATGATGGAAAATCCATAGAACGGGGCCTGGTTGGAGAGGGCTGTCGATGCCCGGAACATGATTCCGGCGCAGTAGGTGTCTGGCTTAGCTATGAATGAATTTGTTGCAGAATTCCAAGTGCCGGTGGCGACCTTCACCTGGATGTCATAGCTCAAATAACTACCGGCGCCGTCCCAGCTCTGATAGATGGGGTTATTGGCACCGCCGGGCATTGATACATAAGCCTCCGTTGAAGGCTGGTTGCCAGCACCGGAGCCGCTGGTGGTCTGGGTTATGCTGAGCGCTGTGTCCCCCCCGAGCGTGGTCGTGGCAAAATTCCCAGTGGATGTGCTGCCGGAAGCATCGGCCAGCATTGTCAGCAGGGCATCGCCTTTTTGTTCAGCCTGGGCCTCGGGCAGCCCGTTGCTGGCCAGCCCCTGATCAGAGTTGATCGCAGCGATAGGCCCGCGATAGGTCAACTTTCTGGAAGTTGACATGATGCCGCTTCCGAGAGACCCTGTTGATCGGATATCAAGATACTTCAAAAGTGCAACATCCTGGCCGTTGGTCACGGCAACACTGATGGTATTCGTTGGGTTGATAAAATTCGTGATATTCTGGAGGTTGTTTCCAACCTTCTTTTCATAAATGTAAACAGTTGAACCCGCTCCCACCAACTGAAAGGTTCCCCGAATGTCCGGAAAAGCTGCGGCCCCGGCGGACAGAGTGAGATTGCCGTTTGTGGTCAGGGTCTGCGCCGTCGCGGTGGCCACGGGCAACACCGTGTATCCTTCAGTAACCGTTACCGGCGAGCTTAATGTAAAGGTCGCAGTTCGGTAGGTAGCATTTGAACCGGCCAGTACTACATTTGTGTAATTAACCGCCGTTCCGACCAACGTACCCTCATTCAGGATGACAATCCGTCCCGTAGTCGGGATCGTCCTGTCTGAGGGGATGCCGCCGTTGATCTTGGTCTGCAGCGCGGTTGTATTTGTTCCAGCGGCATTGACCTTGTAGTAGTAGGGGTAGCTCTCGATGTAAAAACTTCCGGCGCCGCCGGAGAGATTGTAGGTCTTGTTGTGAACGCTGCCAATTATGTTATCGCGGTTTGTTTCGCCGCTGACGCTGATGAACTGGCTGGCTGCATAACGATATCCGGACTCCGCCAGATAGTAGGCCTTATTCATGTTGTTGGCGGCTACCTCGCTGAAGAAGGAGGTGGATGTCAGAGGAAGAAGCGCCGCTGCCAGGATGGCGAAGATCACCATGATCATGATCAGTCCGACCAGGATTGCTCCTCTCCCTTTTGACGCGGGAAAGAGAGGAAAGTTCCTTTGCCTGACATGAGTTTGTTCTTCAACGGCCAGTTGAAAATGAATACTGTGTTTTTTCACGGCTTGATCTCCTTATAGTCTCCAGATGGCCTATCCCTTCGGGCCGTTATAATTCCCGGTGTTCCTAGGGTTGATTTGCGTCGTGAACGACGCTGTTGAAACACCGCTGCTGTCGGTTCGGTTCAGAACCAGGTCCACACGGATGGTGGCCAGAGTTTTGATATCGCTGAAGGTGGAGGGGTCATAGGTCAAGGTGAGGCTGTTCACTCCGTCCACAAGTACATCTCCGGTCGAGGCGGTCGGTGCGGTCTGCCCCTCGATGATCCTGATCTCGCTGCCCACTTTGGCCAAGGCGTAATCACCGTAGGTGTTCTTGAAGACAATCGATGTCGATGAGTAACTGTAGATTATCGAAACTTCCTGCAGTTCGCCACTGAGCCGCGCCATAACTATCTGGGCTTTCTGGCTGATCTCGGCGTTCTCTCTGGCGAAGATGTATCCCTGAACCCCCTGAACCAGCCCTATCCCGGCAATTGCGGAAAGAATGCCAACCAGGACGAGAACAACGATCATTTCGATCAGTGTAAATCCTTTACTTCCCTTTTTCATCCGTTCCCCTCCCTTCTACTCCGTGAATAGGGTGGTGATTTTCTGATAACCCTTGGACAGTGTAATCTTCAGATTCTTGCACCCCGTGCCGTAACTGCATGTAGCTTCATCATAGACGCCGTTCCCATCTCCATCGCTGTACGAAACGTAGGCCGTGCTGATTGAAACGTCATTCGCCCAGTAGGAGGCGGACAGGATGGCCGCCGGAAATGACCCCAGATTTAAGTTGCCGTCTTTGATCTTCTGCTTGTAATCGGCCACGATGTTTTCCATCACCTGATTGATCCTGTACTGATCCCTGACCATATTGACAGGTGTGCCACTCTGAACAATGCTTGTTCCCATGAAAACGACCAGGATCGTTCCCAGGATGCCTGCCACCACGATGGATATGATAACCTCGATCAGCGTGAAACCCTTGTTTGAAAATATGCCGCATATGCGCGTTTTCTTCATGGAATGTACCCCGTATTTCTAACAATCCTGATTGTTTTGCCTCCTACGTTCAACGTGATGTCATTTGTCGCCGGCGTTGTGCCTGCGGCATCTGTGCATGGACGCCCCCTGTTCTTGTCGAAACTGACGGTCTGGGTAATGCTTGTTCCGGACGGGAGTGAAATATTAACACTGTCTTCCCCCGGCAAATGGACTGTATTTGACACGTTTCCACCATTAAACAAGTGATAGGATGTCCCGCTGAACTCAATCCCCCAAATTTCGTCTGTGTTCATGGCGCGGCTCTGTGCGTAGCGGAGTTGGGTCTTGAGTTTTTCCACACGGGCCGTATTATCCACATCCTGATGTGAGAAGACCATCCGGGAGATTGCAACGGCTGATAAAATGCCGATCACAAGAAGCACGGAAATGATTTCGATCAATGTAAATCCGCGGTTTGCAGTGATTAGTTTACTCATCATACCCCCATAGCCGTCGATTCAAGAGATTCGGTTTGTTGACGGACAGCGCGAACCAGCAATAATCCCATCGCCAGCCCGGCTGCACCGGACGGCCAAACCAAAAATAGAGACAACTGGAATGGCAATAGCATGTGCGCGACCACGCTGCCGATCAGCAACGTCCCGATAAAAAATTTGACCCCGCGTCGAGCCAGAAGAATCCCGAACTCGTTGTCCCGATGGAACGCGGCGCCGATGCCTATCAGCATCAGACCGAGAATGAGGGGCAACAACGGCGCATAGATAATGTTGCGGGAACTAAGTAAAAGCATCTTGAGACTCACGATTCCGGCCATCAAAAATAACGAGAATGCGAGCAGGAAAAACCCTGTCAGAATAAAGTAAAATGCGCATTCTGTCCTGGCCACGGGGCGACGGAAATCAACGGCCCAATTCCCGGCTAAAGCGGGCAGACGCCACATCCGCCAAAATGAAAAGCGCCCCGCGGGAATTTTCTCTTCCGACAGCCGCGTCATGACCTTGCGGGTAAAATCAGCCGGTGGAGCCACCCTGGGCGTCTTTTCCATCAACTGAATCAAGTCATCGAATTTGCTGAGATTATTATCCATACAACCCTTTCCTGCTTTCTCCCCGATCATCAATACACTATTGATAGATATACAACGACACCCCGGAAATAGTCACAAATTGTTTCGAAAACCTTGTACTTACATCGGTGTGAATACATCGGTGTGAATACATCGGTGTGAATATTGACTTCGTCTATAATATGTGTATACTAAAAGTGAACACATTGAGCAGGAGGGAGGCAAAAAAATGGAAATAACAGCCAAAGA
>JAAZOZ010000075.1 GCA_012797505.1 Smithella sp.
CATTTTTGTCATTTCGACCGAAGGGAGAAATCTTGAACAAACGGCCATCCTTAAGATTTCTCGTCGCTCACGCTCCTCGAAACGACATTTTTCAAAGCTCTCATCGCGTTGTTTACCACTTGCTTACATCTACAATATTGCAATATCGTTATATCCGACAAACTAATGCTTTCCAGTTGAAAGGTTAACGCCGAAGTGAGCCGGAGCGCAGCGATCGGGGCCACTGATTTGTTGGCTGATTTATTTTTTTACTGCGCCACTCATTCATAATGCGTCCACATTCTGATTACCTTTACTGTGCGAACGTCTTTCAGTACTTGATAAACTAAGCGATGCTGTATATTTATTCTTCTTGAGTATGCACCTGAAAGATCACCCATGAGCTTTTCATAGGGTGGTGGATTTTGAAATGGATCTTTTTTGAGAACATCCAGCAAGCGGCTTGCCTGTGGTTTTAGGCCGGATTGTGCAATTCTCTTTGCATCTTTCTGCGCTTGTTTAGTAAAGACCAATTTCCAACTCACCAGCCGGGCTCCTCCTTGCATTTCTCCACAGGAGTTTTCAAACCTTTCTTAATGGACTCTCGCATACCCGGAATGGACGCAAGGTAAAGTGTTTCTTCCATAGCTCGCCAATCTTCTTCGGATACTAATATGGCGGAATTTCTTTTCCCTACGATCTGAACCGGAACATGTGAATCTTTAACTTCATCTACAAGATTATATAGACGTTTTCTTGCTTCTGATGCTGTAAATGTTGTCATTTTTTTACCTCCATAACGTACGATATACGGTACGCCGTTCAACGGCGAATGTCAAATCATTTTAAGGCCAACGAAAAACTAAGCCGGAGCAGCGCCCCTGGCGCTGCAATCGGGTGGATTGATTTTGTTATCAATTTTTATATTTTACGTGCAGACTGTCAGCGACTTGCGCCAGTTTCTTATCAAGTGTCCAGATCGGAACGCCCGTTAATACAGAGGATGCGACAAGCTGAGCATCTACATAACCGATACCTTTACCCATTAACCGGTTATTTTCGATAAAGGATAATACTTCTTCATGTTCTGCTTCAATGCACATGGGTAACAGTTTAAGAAAAGAAAGGATGACGGCTCTGTCTTTTAAATTTCCACACGCTAGTTCCCCGACAATTAACGGGTGGCATAATACCCTGCCATTATTGAGCAAGGCTGCCATTTCAGTATTCCCATCTCTCAAATGTGAGACCCAAACAGAAGTATCCACAAGAACCATGATTGATCATGCTCCTTTTCTTCGTGGTATTTCCTGTAGCTGTTTTTGCGTTCCGCCTAACTTTGCAAGCCTCCGTGCGCTTTCTCTGGCAATAAGCGCTTCCAATCCTAGCTTAACTAAAGTTGTTTTCTCTTTGATTCCGGTAATTTTTGTTGCTTTGTCAATTAAATTATCTTCAATATTCAGTGTTGTTCTCATGTTTTTTACCTCATACTAATGTGATGCCATAACATGCACATTATATGCATATATTTCAAGATTATTTTTTGATAACGACAAGCTGAGCCGGAGCGGCCCAGCGAGCCGCGATCGGGTGCAGCGCCTGGTTACCCGATTTTTTCTGGTTCATCAGGCAATTGAGCGCCATGCCATACCGCCACAATCCATACATTATTATCCTTGACCTTATAGAAAAAACGATATGGACTTACAATAACCTCGCGAGAAGATAGTTCTGGAAACTCAGGGAGTGGCCTTCCCGATTCAGGAAACTTCTTTAACCGCGTTAATAATTTTTCTGCTTTTTGGCGAAAGCTTACTGCCGCAGAAGGCTTGTCGCGGTGAATGTAAGAAATGGCGCCAAGGAACTGGCGGCGTCCTGTGGGCGTAAATAAAATTTTCAAATTTTTGCAGCCTCAAGATAATGATCTGCTTCCTTTAACACGTCAGCGAGTTCATAACCGGTACCTGCCGCTATTTCCTTCTCGCCTCTGGCGAGGAGGTGTAAAATATCTATTTCATGTTGTGCGTTTTTATAAACTTCCATGCTAACCATGACAGCAGCAGCTCTTCCGCGCTGAGTGATAAAAATAGGTTCTCGAGAAGATGAAACACTCTTCACGACTTCGCTTGCGTTTTGCCTAAGATCAGAAATGGGTATAATTTTTGGTGCATTTGGCATTGGATGTACCTCCTATTGTACGAATAAATGTACCTCCAATTTACGACTTAGTCAAGGAATTCTTTGGCATATTTTATGGGTAACGTGCCGGCTCACCGGCTGCCAGGGCCAAGTACGGGCAGACAAGTCTGCACCCATGTGCGGCCCTGGCAGTCCGCGTGCAGCCGATAGTTATGCTCAGTTTTTCTTATTTTGAATA
>JAAZOZ010000427.1 GCA_012797505.1 Smithella sp.
AGCAAACGCGCTTCGGACACCCGACAGATAATCCGGCCGAACGAGCGTGTCCGCGTCGAGGCTCAAAATCAGACGGGGTTTCTGTTCGGACGTTGCCAGCAGGCGCAGCGCCGCGTCCATGCCGATTTTCCGGGCCATCCCTACGCCTCCTGCGCGGTCGGGAATTTCCAGTCCGGGGGAAGTCGCATCGATAAACCCCAGCCTGAGCGGACTTGCGGCAACGGCCTGCCATGCTTCCCGGAGTTTTCCGTCCGCTTTCGGAATGTCAAAAGACTGCCGCCTGACCAGCGCATTTAACATCGCCAGCGTCTGCGCGTTGTTTTCCTTATCTTCAGCGGGCGAGGCAGCCCTGTTGTTGACCACGCACAGAACCATCGTTTTTACCAGCATCGCCTCAGGATTGGCGGCAACGGACGCCAGCGTGCAAAAAAGCGAGTCCCTTTCCGCATACGCCGGAATCACGACAATCTGTTCACAAGCGCGTGAATCCGCCGCCTGCAGACGCCAGGGCAACCCTGCCGCGTACCGGTTCAGATAATTTTCGAACAAGGAATCTTTTTTCACGGGAAAACGACTTTCCGGTTTGATGGGATCATTGCGTAAAGGCCGGGGCTGTATGCGCTTCAGGACAACATTTTCATAACGCGGCTCGCGAGCGCCGGATAATCGCCGCCGGGAATCCACTCAATCGCGACGCCCTTTTTTTCCATCCGCCGAAACCACGTCATCTGACGCTTGGCAAACTGTCCGATGGCGGTCTGCAGCCCGGCCGCCATCTCGTCCCGGGTCATCGTCTTCTGCAGATACCGGGCAATGAACCGGTATTCCAGACCAAAGCTCTCCAGCCTCTCCCAGGACACACCCTCATCGTGCAGGCGGGACACTTCTTCGATCATCCCCTCCGCCAGCCTTATGTGAAGCCTGGCCGATATTCTCTTTCTCAGTTCGGCCCGCTCCCAGAAAATGCCGAAGATGCCGGCTTGAATCTGCGGAAACCGGGTTTGACTCTTTGACGAGTTTTGTCTGGCTTTCTCGATTTCAATTTTTCGGACCAGCCTTTCCCGGTCGTGAAGATCCGTTTGATTGTGCAGTTGGGGCTTCATGGCCAGCAGCATCTCCTGAAGCTCTCCCATCGTCAGCCCCGCCAGCTCTTCCCGAATCCGCTCGTCCGGTTCGGCCTCCGGCAGAACGTAGCGGGTCAGGACGGATTCCAAGTACAGGCCTGTGCCCCCGACCAGAAGAGGAAGAACCTTTTTTTCTCTGAGCGCGGAAAAAATTTCATAAAACCGCTTTTGAAACTCAAAAACATTAAACTCCTGATCCGGGTCCAAAATGTCGATCAGATGGCAGGGAATGACGCGGCCGTCGATCCGGAATTCTTCCAGATCCTTGCCGGTGCCGATGTCCATGCCCCGGTAAACCTGCCGCGAATCCGCGGAAATGATTTCACCTCCAAACTCGGCGGCCAGTCTTGCGGCCATCGCCGTTTTTCCCGATGCCGTCGGTCCCAGGATGACGATCAGATTTTTTTTCATGATGTACGGATCAAAAAAAATGCCCCGCATCACGGGGCATTTTTTTGTTCATCTTTTTCAGCGACTAAAGTGGCTGAACGTTTGCCGCGCTGGGGCCCTTGTTCCCCTGCTCGATGTCGAAACGAATCCTCTGTCCCTCGTAGAGAGTCTTGAAGCCCGTTCCCTGAATGGCGCTGTAATGTACAAAAACATCCCCACCTTCATCATTTTCAATGAAGCCAAAACCCTTCTTCTCATTAAACCACTTCACTTTGCCTTCTGCCACTGCTAAACCCTCCCCTTTCAAAATTTTGCTTCTTCCGGGTGATCCCGTCAGAAACTAAAAAACCGCAAGAATTCTTATTTTCAAGAAGAACTCTTTGCGGTTATTTTCTTTTGTCTATCGATTTCAACACTACGTATTTACCAACCCAAACCCTGCAACCATTGCAAAACCGGCTATAAAACCGGTGCGTTGGACTCGAACATAACACCATTTTTTTTAAAATCAAGCTTTTTTTTCACAAATATACCGCCGCAAATGCACAGCCAGACGGGCCTCCTGCCCGAAATAAAAATGGTCGACACCCCGAAGGATCGTCAATTTTGCACAAATCAATTCTGCTTTTTTTCTGAGATCAGCGACGTCGCAGAACATATCCTGATCCCCGCAGATCATTAATTCCACAGCATTTTCCAGACCCGTCCAGTCGAACTCGAAGTATTTCAGCGGAGGAGAAATCAACACAACGAAAGAAGCAACGGACGGGTGATCTTTCAGAAGGCGGCAGCAGATCCACGCGCCGAACGAATAACCGACGAGAAATATTTTTTCAACGCCGCGGCTTTTGGCAAACGCGCAGGCGGACAGAAGATCCTGCTTCTCTCCCCTGCCCTCGTCATAATGTCCGGTGCTTTTCCCGACGCCGCGAAAATTAAAACGGAGCGTGGAGTGGCCGGCGGCGATCATTTCATCGCGGACGGTTTCCACGACATTGTTGTGCATGGACCCGCCCATCAAAGGATGCGGGTGACAGATCACCGCGCCCGTGTCGCCTGCCGCCTGATGCCACAATCCTTCGCCGGTGAGGCTGCCGTTGGGCCAGAATACTTTTTCTTCCTTCGCCATGGAGAACCCTCCATCATTCCGCACTACATTGTTCCTTACACCCATCGCCCATTGCCTATCACCCATCTCCCATGACCCGCAGGGAATGGTCGCGACCGTTCCCTACATTGATCAAATCTCTTCCGCGCGGTGGCAGGCGCAAAGCCTGCTTCCCGAACAGGGTCGTAAATCCGGCGCGTGTTGCTCACAAACATCAATCTTGTAAATGCAGCGGCTTTTAAAACTGCACCCTATCTCCCCCGCGTCGCCCGCCTCTCCAAGAACCGTCATCTCCCTTTTTTTTCTTTGCGGAACGCAGCCCGGCATGGCCGCCATCAGCATTCGGGTGTAGGGATGCAAAGGTTCCCGGTAAAGTTCATTTTTATCCGCCAGCTCTACGATGCGCCCCAGATACATCACGGCAATCCGGTCGGACACATGGTGAATGACGTTGAGATCATGGGAGATGAACAGATAGGTCAGACCGAAATCTTTTTTCAGATCCCGGAGGAGATTCAGAATCTGCGCCTGGATGGAAGCGTCGAGCGCGGAAACCGGCTCATCCGCGATGATCAGCTCCGGCTGCAGCGCCAGCGCCCGGGCGATGCCGATGCGCTGCCTCTGTCCGCCGCTGAACTCGTGGGGATAGCGGCCGGCCTGTTCTTCGCTCAAGCCGACTTTTTTCATCAGTTGAAGCGTCTTTTCCTTTCTCCCGGCGCGGTCGGACGTCCGGAAAATCGTCAGCGGTTCGGAAATAATGCTCCGGGCGGATTTTCGCGGGTTCAGCGAAGAATAAGGATCCTGAAAAATCATCTGCACGCACCGCCGGTACGTTTTCAAATCGTCCGGCGAAAAGGATGCAATGTTTTGGCCTCTGAAACAAGCGCTCCCCTCATCCGGCTCCTCCAGCTTCATGAGCAGGCGCGCCAGCGTGGATTTGCCGCAGCCCGA
>JAAZOZ010000428.1 GCA_012797505.1 Smithella sp.
AGATTTCTCGTCGCTCACGCTCCTCGAAATGACACTTTTCAAAGCTCTCGATACACTTCCGCGCAAATTGCCTGAACTTCCTCCCTCATAAGCCGCCGCCAAAGGCGGCGTGAAGCGCGATTCCCTAACTCTTATTGATGTCGCGGTGGGTCGTGTGAACGATGAATTTCTGCTTCTGGAAAAACAGGCTGAACTGATTGGCCATGACGACGGACCGATGCTTGCCGCCGGTGCACCCGAACGCAATGTTCAACCGCACCTTTCCTTCTTTTTCATAAAGCGGAATGATGAAGTTCAGCATTTCGGATGCTTTGACGATGAAGGTTTTGCATTCCTCATTGTTCAAAACGTACTTTTCCACGTCCCGATGATGGCCGGTCATGTTTTTTAACTTTTCCACATAAAAGGGATTGGGCAAAAATCTCACGTCGATCGCCAGGTCCGCATCTGCCGGCAGGCCGTACCGGTAACCGAAAGACATGACGCTGATCATCATTTTCTTCCGGGTGGAAGAAGGCAAAAACTGCTTCTGCACCGTGTCTTTGAGCTGATGCACATTGGACGTCGTGGTGTCGATGACGATGTCGGCCATTTGCCGCAGGGTCGCCAGCTTTTCTGTTTCCGCCTGAATGCCTTCCATGATGGAACGCTTTTCGGACAGCGGATGGCTGCGCCTCGTCTCGCTGAAACGGCGCAGCAGAGACTCTTCTCCGGCTTCCAGAAACAGTATTTTGATCCGGTATCCCTTTTCCTTCAGGCGTTCAAAGATGCGCTGGTACTTTTCCAGAAAGCTTTTCTGCCGCAAATCCATGACCAGCGCCACCTGTTTGATCTGCGGAGAAGACTCGAGGGTGATGGAGAGGAACTTCGGCAGCAGCACAACCGGGAGATTGTCCACGCAAAAGAAGCCGATGTCTTCCAGCGCCCGGAGCGCGGTGCTTTTTCCGGAACCGGACAATCCCGTGATGATCACCACCTGGAGATTTTTCAATTATCCGACCTCGTTCAGCTTTTGTATGGCTCTCCCTAACAGATTTTGGCGCAAATATCCAGTCCGGGGAATGCCCACCCGGACAAGCGGCAGATTTGTTTCCAGGATTCGGGTCTCCAGCGGCCGGGAAATTTCCTCCCGGGTAGCTCGAAAGACATCGATGACGAAGGCAAGCTCCGCCTTTTTCCGCCGCCGCGATCCGTCCAGCATCCGGTCCGCGGCGGCGATGCCGGCGGCCTGGGTATGGATATATTGTTGAATGCCCGGGTGGCCGGAAATCATCAGCCGTCCCTGAATACTTTTGATCACGGCCAGATCGTCGGCGATCCAGTCATAGCCTTTGCGGACGGCCTCGAGCGCGGCTGTTGTTTTGCCAATGCCGCTGGGCCCGGTCAGGAGGATGCCCCGTTCTCCGCACGCCAGCGCGACGCCGTGAAGGGTCACGCACCGGTGAATTTTCTCGCGGAGGATCGACCGGATCCGGCTGGCCAGCAGGTTTTCATGAAGCGGGGAAGCA
>JAAZOZ010000429.1 GCA_012797505.1 Smithella sp.
CAGAAGGCCTTGACGATGCGCGTTCCGGAAATCGTTTCCTGCAAGAGCGAGTTCAGCGTTCCCATGGTGATCTGCGAAGAGGTGGTCACCTTTCTCATTTTTTTTCCGAAACGGGAAATCGGATAAATCGTCAGCGGGAAAACCACCATGGCGATCAGCGCGAGCTTCCAGTCCATGTAGAAAATGACGCCGACCAGCGCAATCAGCATAAAGGTGTCCTTGACCAGCGCCGTGATCGCCTCCGACGACGCGGTTTGAACGGCCTGCACATCGTTGGTGATCCGCGACATGAGCAGCCCCGTGGGATGCTCGGCGAAAAACGACAGAGACTGCTTCTGGATCTGCTCGTACAGTTTGTTGCGCAGATCCGTGACGATGCGCAGGCCGATGGAGCTCATCAGAATCGTCTGTCCGTAGTTGGCCAGCCCCTTGAACAAAAAGATCGCGATGATGGCAAGGGGGATCCATTTGAGCGCGTCGATGTTTTTGCTCATGAAAATTTCGTCAATGGCGGGTTTGGCGATCAGCGGCAGCGCGGATTGCAGACCGCCGGCAATGACCATGCAGATCGCGGCAAAAAGAAAGCGCATGTAATACTGCTTGGCCATCATAAATAATCTTTGAAACGTTTCCATGGGTCGTCCTATATCATATTGCAGGCGATTTGCGCAGCTCTTCTCGCGGCGCCGGGTTCGCCGAGCTTGTCGCGGATGTTGCCCAGATCCCGGATGATCTGTTGTCTGTTTTCCCGGTTTTGCAAAATGGCCAGAGCCTCGGACGCGATGCGCGGGCCGCGGGCGTCGCGCTGAATCAATTCCGGGGCGACGGTTTTGCCGGCCAGAATATTGACCAGTCCGATGTGCTGCTGCCGGATGATCATCCGGCCGATCAGCTCCGAAAAGAGGGAGACCTTGTAAACGATGACCATCGGCACGCCCATCAGGCCGGTCTCCAGCGTCGCCGTTCCGGAGGTCACGACGGCCAGGTCGCAGCAGGCCAGGACGTCGTAAGTGTGCCCGGCGACGATTTTGACCTTCAGGCCGGAATCGCTCAGAAAGCCGGCGACGGTTTTCTCCTCAAGAGTATCCGCCAGGGGCAGAATGTACTGCGTCCCGGGGATCTTTCGGGAAATGATTCGCGCCGCCTCGACCATTTCCGGCAGAAGCTTTTGGATTTCCGAATTCCGGCTCCCGGGCAGCAGGCCGATGGTCGTTTTGTCTTCCGCAAGGCCGAAGTGAGCCCGGGCCTGCCGCGCCGTGAACGGCGTTTTCACGATGTCGCGCAGGGGATGTCCGACGTAATGGACGTCGAATCCGCGCGCGGCGTAAAAATCCACTTCAAACGGCAGAATCACGGCCATCTGGTCCACCAGTTTTTTGATCTGTTTGACGCGTCCCTCGCGCCAGGCCCACACCTGCGGGCTGATGTAGTAAAAGATCCGGATGCCTCTTTTTCTGGCGGCGCGGGCCGCGATGTTGAGGTTGAAATCGGGAAAATCGATCAGGATGACCAGGCTCGGCTTCAGCCGGTCCATGGATTTTCGCATTTTGGCGATGATCCGAAGGAAGGCGGCGGTTTTCGAAAACACTTCCGACACGCCCACCACCGCAATGTCCGCCGCGTGCGCCAGCAGCTTTACGCCGGCTTCCTGCATTCGATTGCCGCCGATGCCGAAAAAATGCAGCGTCGGATTGACGGCCAGCATTTCGCGGACGAGCAGGGCGCCGTGCAGATCGCCGGAGGCCTCTCCGGCGACGATCATCACTTTGGGGGCGTGGCCGCTGTTTTCGTTCATGATTGCCTTCCTGCCGCCGGGTTCAACGAACATGATGGATGACGTGGGCGATCCGCCGGATTTCCTCCGCGGTCAACTCCGGAAACATCGGCAGGGAAAGAACTTCGCGGGCGCTGGCTTCGCTGACGTCCAGGCTTTCCTGCGGGCCGTACATTTTGAGAAAGACCTCCTGAAGGTGCAGGGGGACCGGGTAGTACACGGCGGAGGCGATTCCCGCATCCGCGAGCGCGTCGGCGATCTTTTGGCGGTTTTGAGCGCGCAGCGTGAACTGATGATAGACATGCCGGCAGCCGGGTCGCTCCGCAGGCAGGAGAAGGTCCAAACCGGCCAGGGCCGAACCGTATTGCAACGCGTTGGCGCGCCGTGCGTCGTTGAATTCGTCGATCAGAGGCAGCTTGACGCGGAGGATGGCGGCCTGGAGCTCATCGAGGCGGCTGTTATAGCCGACCTCGGAATGGTAGTAGCGCGTCGCGCTGCCGTGGTTGCGCAGCATTTTGATTTTGGCGGCGATGTCTTCGTTTTTTGTGATCACCATGCCGCCGTCCCCGTAGCAGCCGAGATTTTTGCTGGGAAAGAAGCTGAAGCATCCCGCGTCGCCGAAGGCGCCGACGCGCTGTTGACGATACGTCGCGCCGAACGCCTGCGCGCAGTCTTCGATCACTTTCAGGTGATGCTCGCGCGCGATGTCCAGAATCGGGGCCATGTCGGCGGGATGGCCGAACAGGTGAACGGGAATGATCGCCCTGGTTTTCGGGGAAATTTTCGGAGCGATTTTTTCGGGGTCGATGTTGAACGTGTCCGGACAGATGTCCACAAACACCGGCCTGGCGCCGGCCAACGCAATCGTTTCCGCCGTGGCGATGAAGGTAAACGGCGAGGTGATGACTTCGTCGCCCGCGCCGATGCCGCAGGCCCGCAAAGCCAGCAGGAGCGCGTCCGTCCCGTTGGCGCATCCGACGGCAAAAGGCAGGCCGTGATAGGCGGCGACCTCCCGCTCCAGGGCGGCGACATTCGGCCCCAGGATGAACTGGGTTTCCCCAAGCGCGCGCCCCAGCGCCTCATCGATCTCTTTTTTCAGACGGGCGTATTGCCTCTTCAAATCAACCATCGGGATCATGTCGGCAGGGCCTCATGCGTTTTCATTTTCTGCAGAATGTCGATGGCCAGCGCAAGCGACTTGCGGCCGTCCTCTCCGGATACCCGCGGCTGTGAGCGGCCCCGCACGGCTTCGACAAACGAGCGGATTTCTTCCTCGAGGGGATCATGGCTGCCCAGCTCGATGGCGTTCTGGATAATTTGCGGTTTGCCGTCCGCGCCCGCGATTTTGGAAAACGACAGAACCTCTCTTTTCCGGCAGTCCACGGAGTGATAGCCTTCCGGGCCGAAAAACCGGATCTTCTGCATGGTCTTGGCGCTGATGCGGCTGGCCGTGATGTTGGCGATGCAGCCGGTGGCAAACGACAGGCGGACGTTGGAGATGTCGATCTTGTCCGAGAGAATGGGAACGCCGACCGCCTCCACGCGGGTGACCGGCGCGTCCACGAATCTCAGAATCAGATCCAGGTCATGAATCATCAGATCCAGAATGACGTCCACGTCGGTGCCGCGCTCAAAAAAGGGATGCAGGCGATGCACTTCAATAAAGGCGGGCCGGGTGATCACCTGCTCGAGGGCCATCACGGCGGGATTGAACCGTTCGAC
>JAAZOZ010000430.1 GCA_012797505.1 Smithella sp.
ATGGTCCTCTTGTTTTATGTAGCTGATATTTGAAAGTGTTTGATATAGTGTTTCTTTTTCGAAAAGCGTCAAGCTCAAAATCTGTAGAATTGTGTAGAGATTTTGGTCCAAATTCAAGGCCTTCTTCACGATGGCCACGAGGTAACCGTCTTGCCCACCCATCTATACAGTAGCAGCAATCCAGTCTATACAGTTTTCCAAGATTAATATTGGGAGGCTTATGGATGACCATCGAAGAACGCTATGCACATTGGCGGGACGTAATCGAAACACAAAAGACAAGCGGCTTGAGCATTGCCGCGTATTGCCGGAATCAGCAGATACGATCCAATGATTTTTATGCCTGGCGACGGAGGATTTCAAAACGGCAGACTGCCCGGCAAGGATTTCTGGAACTTTCTCCTTCTGTCATTTCGAGTTCCGACACTGGTTTCCGCATTATTCTTGGAAATCTTTGCATTGAAGTTCAACGTCACTTCGATCCTGCAACTTTACGAACCGTTGTCGCCTGTCTGTCCCGATGATTTCCCTGACCGCCATGCATCGCATCTACCTTTACCGGGGCGCCTGCGACATGCGTAAATCTTTCGACGGATTGTGCGGCATCATCCGCTCCGAACTGGAGATGGACCCATTATCCGGTTCCCTGTTCGTTTTCGTCAACGGCAGCCGCAATATGGTCAAGCTTCTGTACTGGGATCAGGATGGCCTGGCGCTCTGGTATAAACGTCTGGAAGCAGGAAAGTTTCTTGTGCCCGATAAAAGCGGTTCTATTGACCGTCGGGATCTGACCATGCTTCTGGAAGGCATCGTGCCGAAGCGGATCGAAAAGCGCTATGCGATGGCCACTTCCCACGGCAATCTTTCCACCGAAAAAACATTATAAAAAAGAAGGAAGGTGATCGTAAAAAAAGTTAAAAAAAGCGCACAAAATATAATATAAGTACTTGACATTATTAATGATATGTGTTATCTGCTTTTTCCATGAAAACCGCAGAAGCCATAGCGCCATCTTCCGATTCCAAAGACGAAATCATCGCTTTTCAGGCCAATCTCATCCGGAAACTGGAAGCCATGATTGACGACCTTGTCGTAAACAAGGATGCGCACATTGAACAACTTACACTCAAACTTGAAGCCACCCAGCGGCAACTGTCCACCCTTCAGCATCAGATCGAACAGTTGATCCGCCGCATCTATGGAAGAAAGTCCGAAAAGATCGATCCGAATCAGATGATGTTTGATTCCATTATCCAGGAATCTCTTGCTCAAAGCGCCGCGATTGTTGCTAAAGATAATAATGAAACTGAAGCCGCAACCGTGATCCCGGCAACGGTTTCTTCCAAGCCCCGCAAAGAACGCACTCAACATGGCCGCCTGCCCATTCCCGAGCACCTGGAACGGGTGGAAGTGATTATCGACATTCCGGAAGACAAGAAAGTATCTGCTCAGGGCGAACCTTTGAAAGTCATTGCCGTGGAATGTTCGGAGAAACTGGAATACCGTCCCGGCCAACTGTTCGTCAAAGTCTATAAGAGACCTCAATACGCATTGCCCAATAATGAAGGTGTTGTCTGCGCCGCCATGCCGGATTCCCCCATTGAAAAATGCAAGGCGGATGTGGGGCTCTTGGCCCATGTGATTGTCAGCAAGTTTGCCGATCATCTGCCGCATTATCGCCAGGATGCCATCTTTCTAAGAGAGAAGGTCGAGATTCCCAGAAGCACGCAGTCGGGATGGATGATGCAGACGTATGAAAGCATCAAGATTCTCGTACCGGTTTTGAGGAAGGCGGTTTTGGAAAGTGGCATTGTATTTACCGATGACACCCCGGTGTCGCTTCAGGATCATCAAAACAATCCGGGGAAATTTAAGAAAGCCCGGTTATGGGTGTATGTCCGAGGCGGAACGGGGCCTCCTTTGACCGTGTATGATTTTTCCATGGATCGCGGCAAGAAACGGCCTCTGGATTTTCTGGAAGGCTATCAGGGTTATGTGCATGCCGACGCCTATGGCGGATATGATGAACTCTTCAAAAGAGACGGGATTCTCGAAGTGGGCTGCTGGGCGCATGCCCGAAGGAAGTTCGATGAAGCGGCATCGTCCCGTCCGAAGGAGGCGACGGATATTCTGGCAAGAATTGCGCGTCTTTATCACGAGGTGGAGACTCCCGGGAAAGACCTGAAGCCCGAAGAGATTTATCAATTACGGCAGCAGAAGGCCAAACCGATTCTGGATAATATATTTGCAACTTTGAATGACCTCCAAGGCAAGACAATTCCATCGGAGCCGATCAGAAAGGCCATCGACTACAGCCTGAATCAGAAAGTCGCGCTTTGCCGGTATCTGGAAAACGGTTATCTCAAGCCCGACAACAATACGGCGGAAAACGCCATGCGGCCGGTGGCCCTGGGAAGAAAAAACTGGCTTTTTGTCGGCAGCGAACGGGGCGGGCATGCGGCGGCGCTCTATATGAGTCTGATTCAGTCCTGCAAAAATCTCGACATCAATCCATGGGAATATCTTAACGACATGCTCCGCCGGATTATGTCTCATCCGGTTAATCGTCTCCGTGAGTTGCTGCCCGATCAGTGGAAGCCGCTGACTCGGTAGTCGGCCATACGATTATCACTGACGCCTGAACGTACCTTATCCTTTTTAAATTTTCAAAGAACGATGCCGATATTTTCCCCGGCTGCCTCACCATACAGCAGCAAGCTACCACGAGCAATATGGGTGGGCAAGACGGTTACTTGGCGACGAGACTTTATCCCCTGGACAATGTGAGATAGGTCTTTTGATACCTCGTAAAGCCGTGAGCAACTGCCTTCCTGAACTCGCCGAAGAACTCAAAGAGTTGTCTTTCATCCTCAATGCGTTTTCTGAGGTTGCAA
>JAAZOZ010000076.1 GCA_012797505.1 Smithella sp.
GATGGGCGCCGACGATTATCTGACCAAGCCGCTGAACTACGACGAACTGCAAATCAAAATCGCGCGGACGGCGGAGCGCCGCCGGCTGAAAAACGAGAATGAATATCTGAAGGAAAGACTGGGCGAGAAGTTCGACCGCCGGAATCTGATCGGCCAGAGCAAGGCTATGATCCGGCTTCTGGAAATGGTGGAGCAGGTCGCCGCGACGCAGGCCACGGTGCTGATTACGGGAGAATCGGGAACGGGGAAGGAAATGATCGCCAACGCAATCCATTTCAACAGCAGCCGCCGGGAAGCATCCTTTGTGAAGATCAACTGTGCGGCGCTTACCGAAACGCTCCTGGAGTCGGAGTTGTTCGGCCATGAAAAAGGCGCGTTCACCGGCGCGGACCGCCGGCGGGAAGGGAAGTTCGTCCAGGCCGACGGCGGCAGCATTTTCCTGGACGAGGTGAGCGAAATGTCTCCCGCCATGCAGGTGAAGCTCCTGCGGGTCCTGCAGGAGAGGGAGCTGACGCGCGTTGGGGGTCAGGACGTCGTCCGGGTCGATGTCCGCCTGATTGCCGCTTCCAACAAGGATTTGAAAAAGGAGATCCGCGAAGGGCGGTTTCGCGAGGATTTGTTTTACCGGCTGAACGTCGTTGCGCTGGCCCTGCCGCCGCTCAAGGAAAGGGCCGAAGACATTCCGCTTCTGGCGCAGCATTTTCTGAAGCTGTTTGCCGAAAGGAATGCCAAAGCTATTTTCGGGTTCACGCCCCGGGCGATGCAAAAGCTTGCGGCGTACGCCTGGCCCGGAAATGTCCGGGAGCTGATGAACGCCGTCGAACGGGCCGTGGTCCTGTCCCGTTCCGATACGGTGGACGAAGACGAACTGGTTTTTCCGATGGCGGACCAGTGCCTTTCGCCGGACGCTTCCCGAATGGCCGCGCCGACGGCGGGCCTGCCGCTCGAGGCGGTCGAAAAGCAAAGCATTCTGGAGGCGATGAAAGCGGCCGGCGGCAACAAAAGCGAAGCCGCGCGCCGCCTGGGCATCACCCGCAAAACCCTGCGCAAGAAGCTGGAAAAGTATGAAAGCGCAAATGAAGGATGAATGCAGGCGCTGCCATACCGCCCTGCTTCTTCCTACAATGTCTCGCGGTTAAACAGCCGGTTGAAATGGCTTTAAGAGTTCCGCAGAATCGCTCAACCCGCCAAGTGAATCGAATGCGCTGGAGTAAAGAGTATTTTCATACCCCTGGTTTGAAAATTATTATGCGCCAATCGGCAACGCAATCCATGCTCAGGACATCAGATGTTGGGACAACTGCCGATCAGGATAACAGCTCTTCAATCCGGTGCAGGAGATAAAACGGCATGGACAAGAGCGCGTAACTCTTCCCGCCGGGCGTTGTAATTTTTTCCGTGGTCATCCTACCGGAATATGCCCGGATGGCCAAATCGCTTTCGCTTTCTTCCATGAAATTATGCAGGGAACGCAGTGTGCCTGTTTTGCCGGATTTAACTTCCACCGGAATCAGCCGGTCGTTGATCGCCATCAGATAATCGACTTCAGATGTCGAACCCTTTTGTTCGCGCCGCCAGTAATGAAGGTTGGTCTGTTTGCGCATATTCATCGCCAGCAAGGTCTGTCCGGCAATCTGTTCGCCCACCTGACCGGAATAGACGGCGTTCACATCTTCCGTCATAGCAATGTCCATCCTCAGATCCGCCTGATAGTTGACCAGTCCGATATCGAGATGCAGAAGTTTTGGAGATTTTTTCAGGTTGCTGACGAGCGGCTTCTGCCTGGATGTGGAAGCAAACACCCGATGGATGATCATTGCTTTTTCCAGCGCGTCAAACGCCTCGCTCATTTCACGGCTACGGAAGTTCGACTCGCCGAATTTTTCATACTTGATCGGAAGACCGACATATTTCGAGGCATGTTCAAGAATATGCTGGATATATTTTGTCTTCGCCATGCCGGCATATTTGGAAACGTCGTCGCGCAACCCTGTGAGAATGGATTCATAAACCGGATCAACATCAATATACGATCTGGTTTTTGCGTAGCGTGCCACCGCTTCCGGCATACCGCCGACCAGAAGGTATTCGGAAAACTTTTTCATCAGCAGAGCGTGTATTTCTTCAGGTACGGCGACATCCGCTTTCACTGCATGGATATAGTTTAAAGCCTGAACCTCCCCCAGCGCCGTTAAAAATTCATCAAATGTCACCGGATGCATATAGCAATATTCCACTCTTCCCACGGGAAAAGAAAAGCCTTCGGACTTCATCTTCACTTCCAGCAGCGATCCGGCTGCCACGACATGAATATCCGGCATGTCTTCATAAAAGTAGCGAAGCTGATTCATGGCGATGCCGGAGTTTTGTATTTCATCGATAAAAATCAGCGTGGCGCCGGGAGACGCCTTTTGATTGAATTTAAGCTGAATAAGCTCAATCAAATCCTTGATCGGCAACTTTCTATGAAACAATGCAGCATGGTCTTCCAGTTCAAGGTTGATATAAATATAATTGTCAAAAGTAGCTCTTCCAAACTGATGAACTGCCGATGTTTTCCCCACCTGGCGGGCTCCCCGGATAACCAGAGGTTTCCGCTGCGGCCTTATTTTCCATTCCTTAAGTATATTCAATATATTACGATTAAACATGTTATAATTAATAACCTCTTATTGATGTTTGTTGTAGTATTTTATAGGCTATATATCATATTAATTGTAATGAATATAGGGTTATTTTCCATGTCTCGTCATTTTTTTCATTCTTTTGAGGACGGCCGTCTGCCGGTGCAGGCCGGCTTTGAAAGCGGCCATTGAAGTTTTGGCGAAGGGAAGCAGCAGCGGGCGCAGAGGTTTAGGATTGTATTCTGGCGGTCAGCCGCTTCAATCGGCGCCCGAGGGAATCCTTCTCTTCTTCGGAAAACAAATTTCCTCCGGCCAGGGCGGTTTCGATCAGCGCCATGGCCCGGGCGTAATCCCTGGCGCGGTGCTCCAGATGCTTGGCAAGCTCGGAGACGGCGTAAAAATCACGGGGATTGCGCTCGATGATTTGCCGCCAGAGTCGGACGGCTTCATCCAGGCGGCCGGCGCGTTTGCAGAGATTCGCCAGTTTCTTTTTGGAGGCGAACGACATCCCGGCGCAGGCGTCTTCCCCGAGAAGTTCCAGAATTTTTTTAACGCTTGCTATCGGCGCCTTTTTGAGCAGAAGCCGCGCCGCCGCCAGATAGTCGTCGGGATGCGCGTGCTGCTTGAGGGCCCGCGCGTTCAGAAGATCGACCAGGTGCGCGGTGAGCGTCGCCATCGAAATCACGTCCAGCCGGTTGTGTTCGAAGATGTCGGCGAGCAGCCGGGGATCGCGCCTTCTCAGCCAGTCAAAATACCGCTGCGGGATTTCCCAGCCGGGAATGTCCCCTTCGCGCTCTACGCCCAGAATGTCCGCCTCCAGCGTGGCCAGGCGGCAGTTTTCCAGGCGGTGC
>JAAZOZ010000431.1 GCA_012797505.1 Smithella sp.
AACGACCTTGAACAGATCGTCCACCACACCGTAGTCCGCTTTCGTGAAGATCGGGGCTTCCGCATCTTTGTTGATCGCGACGATGCACTTGGACGAGCTCATGCCGGCCAGATGCTGAATCGCGCCGGAAATGCCGCAGGCAATGTACAGGTTCGGGGAAACGACCTTGCCGGTCTGTCCGACCTGATCCTTCTGCGGGCGCCAGCCGGCGTCCACCGCCGCGCGGGACGCGCCGACCGTACCTTTGAGCACATCCGCCAGCTCTTCGAGGATGGCGTAACCTTCGGGGCCTTTCATGCCGCGACCGCCGGAAACGATCACGTTGGCTTCCGTCAAATCGACTTTGCCGCTCGTGTCTTTCTGCACTTCCAGAATTTTACTCTTCTGTGCTTCAACTGCTGCATCCACTTTAACCACTGCGCCTGCTTTGGCGTTTTCAGCCGCAGGGAACACATTGGGACGAAGTGAAGCCATTGCCGGAGCGCTGTTGAACACCACTTCGCCGAAGCACTTGCCGGCGTACATCGGGCGGATGGCCACCAGGTTGCCGCCGTCAATCTTCACATCCGTGCAGTCCGTCGCCAGACCGCCGGCCAGTTTTGCGGCCACGCGGGCGGAAAGGTCCTTGCCCTGCACCGACGCTCCGAACAGAACGATCGCCGGATCGTTGTCCTTGATGATTTTGGCGGCCGCTGCGGCGTGCGCTTCCGTCACATAGGGCTCCAACGCCGCGTTATCGCCGACAAATACTTTATCGACGCCGTACTTGCCCAGTTCGGCGGCCAATCCTTCTATTCCTGCTCCAAGCAGAATGGCGCTGACTTCATCGCCGCTCTGGTCGGCCAGCTTGCGGGCCGTTGAGGCCAGCTCAAAGCTGATCTTTCTGAGAGCGCCGTCCCGCTGTTCTGCTACGATCATAACTCCTTTTGCCATTTTTCAATTCCTCCGCTTTCAAATTAAATAGCTTTTGCTTCTTCTCTGAGTAACTTGCCCAGCTCCGCCGCTTTCTGCGCGGGCTCATCTCCACAGATAATCTTTCCGGGAGGTCTGGCCGGAGGTGGAACGGTTTTGGCTACTCTGGCTTTTGCGTCGGTGGCAACACCGACGGCTGCCGCGTTTTTCACATCAACCGGTTTCTTCTTCGCTTTCATAATGCCGGGCAATGACGCATAACGCGGTTCGTTGAGGCCCTTCTGGCAGGTCACAACGGCAGGCAGAGCTGTTTCAATCGACAGCTGAGCGCCTTCAATCGGGCGAATGACTTTGATCGAAGAGCCGGCAAATTCGAGTTTGGTGACCAGCGTCAACTGGGGCAGCCCAAGGGCTTCCGCCAGCATGGCGCCGACCTGTCCCGAGTCGTCATCAATGGCGCGCTGTCCGCAGAAGATAATGTCGTGCGGCAGGGTTTTGATGACGGCTGCCAGGGCGTTGGCCGTAACAAACGCGTCCGCGTTGTCAAAGGCCGGATCGCAGATGTGCACGCCCTTGTCCGCGCCCATGGCCAGGGCGGTGCGGATGGTTTCCATCGCACGGGCCGGACCGACGCAGACGATCGTGACATCGCCGCCGTTTTTCTCTTTCAGTTTCAGTGCTTCTTCCACGCCAAATTCATCATAGGGATTCATCACCCATTTGATCTGGCCTTCCTCGATGCCTGATCCGTCAGCCTTGACTTTAATCTGTGCTTCGGTGTCGGGCACTTGCTTCACGCATGCAATAATATTCACTGTCAAAAACCTCCTTCTCCTGCACGTCGCTTGGAATTGGGCGATGCGTGCACTTTAAATTTTCTTGCCACTTTGCTCTTTTAAAAATGCCCGATTCTCTTTCGAAGAGAACCGGGCATTTTTATTACAACCGATTTTTAACGATGTCGTCAACCACCGACGGATCGGCCAGCGTGCTGGTGTCTCCCAGGTTGCCCAGATCGTTGGCGGCGACCTTCTTCAAAATTCTTCTCATGATCTTGCCCGAGCGGGTCTTGGGCAGACCGTCGGCCCACTGAATCTTGTCGGGCGTCGCGATCGGACCGATGACGGTGCGGACATGAGCGACCAATTCTTTCTTCAGCGCGTCGGTCTTTTCGACGCCGGTTTTCAGCGTGACGTAAGCGTAAATGCCCTGGCCTTTGATGTCGTGCGGCATGCCGACCACGGCGGCTTCCGCGACGGCCTTGTGGGCGACGAGCGCGCTTTCCACTTCGGCGGTGCCCATCCGGTGGCCGGATACGTTGATGACGTCGTCAATGCGGCCGGTGATCTGGTAGTAGCCGTCCTTGTCGCGGCGGCAGCCGTCGCCGGTCACATAGTAGCCGGGGAACTGTTCGAAATAGGTTTCCTGGAAGCGCTTGGGATCGCCGAAAACGCCCCGCATGATGCCGGGCCAGGGAACCTTGATGCACAGCGCGCCCGAGGCGATGGTGTCGGTGAATTCCTTGCCTTCATCGTCCACCAGCACGGGCTGAACGCCGAAGAAGGGCAGCGTGGCCATGCCGGGTTTGATTTCCACGGCGCCGGGCAGCGGGGTGATGAGGATGCCGCCGGTTTCCGTCTGCCACCAGGTGTCCACGATCGGGCATTCGCCGCGGCCGATGACGTTGAAGTACCAGTTCCAGGCTTCGGGATTGATGGGTTCGCCGACGGTGCCGAGCGTCTGCAGGCTGGAGATGTCGCACTTTTTCACGTATTCGTCGCCTTCCTTCGCGATGGCGCGGATGGCGGTCGGAGCGGTGTAGAAAATGTTGACTTTGTATTTTTCAACGATCTGCCAGAAGCGGCTGTAGGTCGGATAGTTGGGAACGCCTTCAAACATGATGGAGGTGGCGCCGTTGCACAGAGGCCCGTAGAGAATGTAGGTGTGGCCCGTGACCCAGCCCAGGTCGGCGGTGCACCAGTACATATCGCCGTCATGGTAATCGAAAACGATCTTCTGGGTATAGGAACCGTAAACCAGGTAACCGCCCGTCGTGTGCATCACGCCCTTGGGCTGTCCGGTGGAGCCGGAGGTATAGAGGATGAACAGCGGATCTTCGGCATCCATCCATTCCGGTTCGCAGCTGGCAGAGGCTTTGGCCATTTCTTCATGATACCATTTGTCGCGTCCCGGAGTCATTTCACACTTGATTTTATCGCCGACTCTCTGAACGACGATGACGGATTTAATCGACGGGCAGGAGGGCATGGCTTCATCAGCGGTGGCTTTCTGGGGAACGGCTTTGTTGCCGCGGAAAGTACCGTCGCAAACGACCAGCACCTTGGCTTCGCCGTTGACGATTCGGTCGCGCAGCGCGTCGGCGCTGAACCCGCCG
>JAAZOZ010000432.1 GCA_012797505.1 Smithella sp.
TAAGAAAGGGAATATCATTTTTGTTGAGTACAGGAAGACACAAATAAACATTTTCGCTGAATAATCACGATCAAAAACATCCATGTTTCAACTCATAATTGTTGATTTGGCACAACCCACCGCCGCCGCAAAACCATCCCACTACTTCTCGGGAGCCGTACCTGTCCGCATCCATCCCTTTATACCCTTCTGAAAAGATCTCTCTCCCACGTTAACCAGAGAAGGTTTGCGCTAATCTAAAACCCTGTTGTCACAAGTGTTCATGACTCCCGGGAGTCTTGACTGCGTTTTTCTCGCCGGGTTCAAGAGGCGTGCGAAAGGCGTCGTGTTCCTCTAGGGGTGGCGATATGAATCGTTTCGTTATCTTCATGGTGCCCGCAGCCAAGATGTCATTAGCCTACTCTTTCAATATTCAAGTCCTCTGGCGCTTCTCCAAAGAACTTCTTGCGCCATGTCTTAAGCTGTTCTGGATACGGGGTGAATTCGTACGTCGTCCCCTCAAGCCTTCGCCAGTAATACCGCCTTTGGGATGCGTCATAAAAAGCCAATTCGCTCACAACATACAGTAGCCAGAGAATGTTCTTGGCGTGATGAAGGATGATTCGGGGGTCTTCGGTGTGTTCGTTGAAATCGTAAACCGGAATGTGTTTGTGGTGGAGCGTGCCGATATGAGCATAGTTGTTGCTCAAGTCTCCGTATGCCTTGCCAAATGCAGGGAACATACGCTTAGCGTCAGAAATAGTGGCATGAGACTTGATGTCGCCAGCCTTGAACTCTCGGAGTTTATCGCCATTAAAGAAGAGGAATATGACACTGCTAATGCTTTCGAGAAGACTCCGATACAGGATGCCCTCTTGAAGCGCGAGTCCTGCGCGAAGCAAGAGAAATCCGCCCAGAAACGTGTTCAGAGCATTGGACAGGATTCCGAATATGGTCTTGTGCGGTTCAGTGATGCTATCCAATCGCTTATGGACAAAGACCAAGAGCAAGAACACTTCGTTCGCGAGGTCATTGATCTGTTTTAGGTCATCCAAGTATTTCTGGTCAAATACTTGTGCGATTGATGAGCACCGCTCGATCTGGGTCAGGAATGCCTTGTTGGAAACGGTGATGCTGGAACCATCGCGGTCGTCAATGTATCCGCCCACGATGTCTTGGTTGTCAGTCATTCTGGAATAATCCTCTTGGCGAACGTCAGCGTTCACCCTCGCGCCACTTGTGGCGCGTAGGGGTGCAACGCCTTGTTGAACGATCTATTCTGGCTTGAGAAAATGAGATTCTCGGTACTTCGAGAAATAGTAAAGGACCGATCGCTCTGCAATGTCCTTCATAACTGTGGCCATTTCAGATACAGACCACTGGCGAGGGCGGAAGTAGAAACTACCCCTGTTGAACTTTCCGCCCTCCTCGTTGTGGAGGTAGGTTTTATTTAGCTTACCGAACATTGCCATTGTTGTGACGCGATCCAAGATTGAAGAATCTGCTTCAAAATCGCACCCGTACCCAAAACAGACAAAGGGGAAAATGCTCTCTCGCAATAGGGCTGTCCGTAGCCCAATAAGGTTCTTGCCAAGGCGCTCAATGGCATTTCCCTTAGACTGTTTTGGGAGACCCTCTGCTGCACGAAGGTCGTTTGTGCCCTGATTCTTTACCTCGGCAATTAGAATCGGGTAACTTAACCTGTCCCCTGGTTTCCCTTGAATATACAGTATGCCGCCGTCTGGGCGTATCGTACTGCTATCGAAGTGGTAGTGAAACTCAATTTCGGGGAATGAGAGCTTGAGTTCGGAAACAATATTTTTAAGGTGCCATTGCTTTTCATGGACAAGCGAAATCTTCTTGTCAAACTTATTGCCCAAATGGGTCACAACATCATGAAGAGCCTTAACGACTTCTGTTTCTTGGCCCTTTGATGTCGCATTGATGATGGGTGATTTTAATGACCTATCAGTTCTGAGCTGATGCTTCCGTGACATATTCCTCCCGTGCCCCTTCAAACAGGGCTAATTGTACCTGCTTCTGTGTTGCGTATTCTTTGTGACCATTAAGTACAGATGTTTCTTTTGCTGTAACGGAATGGTGAAGTTCGTCAATAGAGACGTCAGATGCTTTGTGGGTATCAAGAACAACCACAAACTCGACATTCATCGGCTTATTGGAAAAACGCTGTGAACTGACTCGATAACGCTTGTAGCCCTTCATCTCAACGCGGACATGACCACGCTTGATGTTGGCCTCCAACATTTTTTCAAGAGGTATAAAACCGTCGGTACTGTAGCTTGTAAGTATGAAGCGGGAGTTTAGTGTCTGTACTAGTTTGGCGTATGCCTTGGCCGCTTCATCGGTGTAGTTGTACGGACTGCGCCGTTCGGTTCTCCAGTCCAGCCGAATAGCCGACTTGGTTCCAGGCGTAATCGTCTTGCTTAGTTTCGGTTTGTCCCAAAGCGCAACGGAATTCAGCACATGGTAGTTGCTTCCGTAGGGGTGCTGGTTGTACGGCGGATCAAGATATGTAACATCAAGTTCCTCATCGCGCATATTTTCAGCCACGCGTTGAGCATCACTACAAAGAACCTGATTGTCATAGCCGTTGTCAAAGAAAACAGCAGGAGTCAGGCACAGGTCGCCTGCTATTCTGTATAGTGCTGTCTTCGTCTGGCCGCCCCAACCGTTATGGAAGCCCTTGAAAACACCGCTAGTGTTGCTGGTATAGCAAGTCTGATAGAGCAGGGGCGCAAGAAGACAATTCTGTTCATTGTCGTCGATTATGCCAGAGGCACGCCACTCAACAATCTGATGTCGAATCGCGTCGATGCGCATGCCGTTCTTTCGCATGTAGAACATTCGATCAACCGCAATGTCATATTTGTCGTCATCACGCGGGCATAGGTGCTCGGTTATCCAGTCAACCCGAGGCGGTAGACTATTGAGCAATGCGAGTGCCTTGTCATATCCCCCAAGTGCCTTAAACTCAGGTGGGGTGTTGTTCCCAATGTAGCAGCCATTAATTGCTTTAGCATATGGCTCCCAGTCATTCGCTATAACGCGGTAGCCGAGAGTCTTTGCCAAACGAGCAACCACGCCACTGCCTGCAAAAATGTCTAAAAATGTCGGGACCTCTGATTTCGTGGTGTGTTTAAGGGATTGCGCGATGAGATCCAATAGCTTGCGCTTATTCCCAATATAGGGGATTAACTGGTTGAAAACGAAATCAGTGGTGCGTACGGCCGAGTGTCGCCCCCGTATGTAAGTCGTTTCTTGTGTTGTGGATGCGCTATTCATAATAATTAATTTGCACTATAGCACTTTAAGCGCGCGATTCCGAGTCTTTTTACGTTCAACCTCTGATTACACCTCAAACATAGCATGAGGTATATCATGTTTTTTCCTGATATACCTCAAAAGACTCTTGCCTCCAAAGGAGGTGATGAGATAATATGAGGTATATTGAAATTGATAAGAACTTCCTTTTCGTTGGGCGCAGTATATTAAGCGCGGTCTTGTGTGTCAAGGAGATTTAGGGCACAAGATATGGGATTCGGCGCTGGTGACCCCGCTGAAGGTATTTGGCAATATTCGATCTATTGAAAA
>JAAZOZ010000433.1 GCA_012797505.1 Smithella sp.
CCGCCAGCACGACGGCCAGGCCGGGCACAACGCCGGTTTTCTCCGTGAAGGCCAGCGTTTCTTCCCGGACAGACCGGCGGATATCCTGCGCGATTTTAGTTCCGTCAATAATGATGGACATGTATTTTTCCTTTTCCTTCCCGCAATCTTTACTCTTTCTTAACAGTCTGTTTTCCAAAGAGATCTTCTGCGGCAACCGGCCGCCGTTAAGTGGGGGATATATAGTGTAAAAACAAAACTCTGGCAAGAAAAAACCGCCGCACGGAGAAAATCGGAACGCGCGCGGATATCTTCTTGAAAAAATGCCGATTCTCTGTTAAGGGTGCCTCAAAAAAATGAGGGGGAATATGAAAGCTGTTAATCTGGCACTTTTGCTGACGGAGGCCGTTCAACTGCACGCCGACCGGCCCGCCCTGATTACGGACAACCAGCGCATCACGTACCGGCAGTTGCAGTCGGCCGTTTCGGCCGTCGCGAGGTCTTTGAAGAACATGGGGCTTCAAAAGGGCGACAAGGTGGCCATCATGCTGCCCAATATCCCCGAATTTGTTTACAGCTGCTTCGCCGTTTTCCAGTCCGGCGCCGTGGCTGTTTTGCTCAACACGGGATCAACGCCCTACGAGCTTGCCTACCTTCTCAACAACAGCGACGCCAAAATTCTTGTGACGCATGCGGCGGGTGAAAAACGGTATTTGGAAATCAAGGATCAGCTGGCCACCTGCCGCAACCTTCTGACGATCGATCCGACGCAAAATGCTTTCCTTTCGGAAAACGCCTCGGACATCGCCGCGCCCCCCTCTGTCCCCATCGATGCTGATGATCCGGCCGTCATGATTTACACCGCCGGCTTGACCGGCAAGCCGCTGGGGGCGGTGCTGACCCACGGCAATCTCGCCTCCGAACTCAATGTATGCCACGAGACGTTTCGCAGAACGCCCGACGACATAGGCCTGTGCCTGATTCCCCTCTTCCATTCCTTCGGCGTCACGGTGAACATGCTCAACGTCATCCAGGCGGGCTGCTCCACCGTTATGATGGACCGTCTGACCATGGACGGCCTCTTTTCCACCATGGAGCGGGAGAAAGTTACGTATATCGTCGCGGTTCCCCGCCTTTACATGGGCATGGTCTTTTACGAAAAAGCGGCCAAATACGATCTCAGCTCACTTAAGCTCTGTGTCACCGGCGGCTCGGCCATGCCGCCCGATTTCATCCCCGTTTTCGAGCAGAAATTCAACGCGCGCATCCTGGAAGGCTACGGCCTCACGGAAGCGGCGCCCGCCTGCTCTTTCAACAGGATCGAGGCGGTGGCGAAACTTGGTTCCATCGGAACCGCCCTCGACGGCATCGATATTAAGATGGTCGAGGAAAACGGCCGGGAGGTGCCGCGCAACACGGTCGGCGAACTGATCGTCCGCGGCGGCAACGTCATGAAGGGCTACTACAAGGACGAAGCGGCCACCGCCGCAGTGCTGAAAGATGGGTGGCTTTACACCGGCGACCTGGGCAGAATGGATGAGGAAGGCTACATTTTCCTGACGGGCATCAAGAAGCGGATGATCATCACCAGCGGCTTCAATGTCTATCCGCGGGAAGTGGAAACCGTCCTGGAGATGCACCCCGCGGTGAAGGAATGCCGCGTGCTGGGCAAGCAGGATCTGATGCGCGGCGAGCTGGTGAAGGCGCAGGTGGTCCTGCGCGACGGGTTTCACCCGGACGAAAAAGACATCATCCGCCACTGCAAGGTGTATCTATCTCCCTACAAAGTTCCCCGGGAAGTCGAATTCGTCCCGTCAATTGCCTAATAAAACCAACCAGCCGGGCATCACACCCGGCTGGTTCTTCTATCCACCATCCACAATTATTTGCCCATCGCCTGAAAAAAATGAAAACGCCCCTTGTCCGGCTCGGACAAGGGGCGTTCATCAATTACCTTCAGCCTGATAGACTTCAGCCTTCAGTCAAATTACACCGCGCAGGTATCCACGGGCGGTTTGACTTCTTCCTTGCCCATCGCTTTGAGGACGAGTTCGGCCAGATCCCAGGCCTGCATCGTCTCTTCCTTCTGGTTGTCCTTGATGCCGTCGGACATCATCGTCAGACAGAACGGACAGCCCACGGCGATCCTGTCGGCGCCCGCGGCAATCGCCTGCTTGGTGCGGGCGTTGTTGATCCGTTCTCCGATGTCTTCTTCCATCCACATTCTCGCGCCGCCGGCGCCGCAGCAGAAGCTCTTGTCCAGATTGCGTTCCATTTCCACGACATTCAGGCCGGGAATGGATCTCAGGATCCTGCGGGGCTCGGTGTAAATCTGGTTGTAGCGGCCGAGGAAGCAGGAATCGTGATAGACAAACGTGCCCGGAACCGACTGCGTCAGCTTGATTCTGTGCTGACCGATCAGCTGTGAAAGAATTTCCGTGTGGTGATAGACTTCAAAATTGCCGCCGAAATTGGGGTAATCTTTCTTGATGCAGTTATAGCCGTGCGGACAGATGGTAATGATCTTCTTCACGCCGTAGCCGTTCATGACGTCGATATTGGCCTGGGCCAGCGTCTGGAAGAGATACTCGTTGCCGGAACGCATCGCGGAATCCCCGCAGCAGCTTTCTTCCGTTCCCAGGATGCCGAAGCTGACGCCGGCTTCCTGGAGAATCTTCGCGAAAGCAATCGAGATTTTCTTGCCGCGGTCGTCAAACGAACCGGAGCAGCCCACGTAGAACAGGTACTCAACATTGGGATCCTCGGCCAGCGTCTTGACGCCGATTTCCTTGGCCCAGTCGCCGCGCAGGTGCGCGCCGATGCCCCAGGGATTGGAGTTGTTTTCCATGTTGCGGCAGGTCAACTGCAGTTCCGGAGCAAAATCCGCTTCGGTCAGAACCTTGTAGCGGCGCATGTCGATAATCTTGGGCACATGCTCAATCGACGCCGAGCAGTGCTCCATACAGTACATGCAGTTGGTGCAGGCCCACAGTTCGTGCAGGTCGATCACTTCGCCAACCAGCGCTTTTCCGGCGGCTTCTTCCGCGGGGGCTTCGCCTTCTGCGGCCGGGGCCGGAGCGGCAAGCTTGGGCGCCTGCGCGAGGACCGCTTCCTTCAGGGGAACCGGCATTTTCGCAACCACCTTTGCCAGCAAGGGATCCGGACATTGTTCCAGCCAGAAGGTTTTCAAATCCTGCGTCAACTTCTTCGGCGACAGGGGCTTGCCGGTCAGATAGGCCGGGCAGCCGTCCTGGCAGCGTCCGCAGCGCGTGCAGGCGTCGGAATCAAAAATCTGCTTCCAGGTGAACTCTTCCAGCTTGCCGACGCCGAACGCTTCGGCGTTTTCAAAGTCGCGGATCGGCTCGATGAAGCCGGTCGGTTTGCGCGAGCTGAAGAAATGGTTGGCCGGGGTCGTGATGATGTGGAGCAGTCTGGAATAGGGAATGTAGGCGATGAAGCTCAGGCCCAGAATGGCGTGCACCCACCAGGTGACCTGATGAAGGGTGCGGGCGGTGCTGTGTTCGACGCCCGTAAAGGTGTGGGACAACAGCCATCCGGCAAAAGACCAGTATTCCCAGGGCGGATTGGTCACGTAAATGCGCAGCGCTTCGGCGATAAATCCGGTAAGGATGATGGCGCCGATGAGCAAAAGCACGATCACGTCATCCGGTGTGTTGTCCATCTCGCCTTTGTAGCCCAGACGGTCCGGTCTTTTCACAAAGCGGCGATCCAGCGCCATGATCACGCCGATCAGAACAGCCACCCCGAAGAGATCCATCAGGAAGGAAAAGATTAAATAAAAATTGCCTTTCAGGAATGTCCAGCCGAAGAGCGGCTCCGTGACGTGGTGCTGCCCCGCGTCGAATGCAGCGCCGAAAATCAAAACAAAGAAACCGAAAAAGATCAGGGCGTGCATGATGCCCGGGGTCCGGTCTTTCAAAACCTTGTTCTGCAGGAAAATTTCCTTGAGAACCATCTTGACTCTTTCCTGCATGTCGTCCAAGCGCATTTCCGGCTTGCCCATGGCTTTCCACATCAGCCAGCGGCGGTAGATGCCGAAGGCCATGATGGCCAAAGCGACGGCCGTGAGGGCAAAAAGGATAATCTCGAACGACGGCAGGGGAATGTTCCAGAAAACCTCGCGGCCTTCTCTACCTACATAAAATGCATGTTCTTTCATTGATCCTCCAACAAAACTTGAGGGCAGATTCTCGTCTTCCAAGTATTTCAGTTTTAAAGGAGGTCTTTGCCCCGAAGACCGGGGCAAAGACCCTGTTCTTCAATTCATTAAGCAACCAGTTTTTTGCAGACGGCCGTCAACTCGGGAACGACCTTGAACAGATCGTCCACCACACCGTAGTCCGCTTTCGTGAAGATCGGGGCTTCCGCATCTTTGTTGATCGCGACGATGCACTTGGACGAGCTCATGCCGGCCAGATGCTGAATCGCGCCGGAAATGCCGCAGGC
>JAAZOZ010000434.1 GCA_012797505.1 Smithella sp.
AGTTTTGGTCAAGATGTTCTTGACAATCCCAAAATGACTTCCTATAAAAAGCGCATTCAAAATCAGATGCGCGAAAGCGAATAAACCACCGGAAATCCTTTGCCGCGACGGAAGGATGAACGTGAAAAATAAATGAGAGAAAGGAAGTTATGTATGAGCAACCTGTTAGTGAACACACGTGATCAGCATTTTGTGCTTTTTGAACAGCTCGGCATCGAGAAGCTGTTCGAATCGGAACCGTTCAAGGATTTTACCAAAGAGGATCTGCTGATGATCATGAACGAGGCCGAAAAGCTGGCCGTCAACGTGATTGCCCCGACGCTCAAAGAAAGCGACGAAGAAGGCTGTCACCTCAAAGACGGGAAAGTGTCGGTGCCCAAGTGCTACCGGGAACCCTACAAAAAGTTTTGCGAAGGCGGCTGGATCAACCCCATGGATTCGCCGGACGTCGGCGGCCAGGGCATTCCCGCTTCGGTCGGCTTTGCCAACATGGAGCTTTTCGGCGCCGCCTGCTACGCATTCGCGATGTATCCCGGCCTCACCCACGGCGCGGCGGGCCTCATCCACTCCTATGGCACCGAGGAGCAGCAGCAGAAGTATATGGTTAAACTTTTCTCCGGCGAATGGGCCGGCACCATGTGCCTGACGGAGCCGGGCGCGGGCTCGGATGTGGGCGCCCTGAGAACATCGGCCAAGCGACTTCCCGACGGAAAATTCCTGATCACCGGAACCAAGTGCTTCATTTCCTCCGGCGATCATGACCTGACCCCGAACATCGTTCACCCCGTCCTGGCCAGGATCGAAGGCGATCCCCCCGGGACCAAGGGCATTTCGATTTTCATCGTCCCCAAGTACCGGGTCAACGACGACGGCTCTCTCGGCGAATTCAATGACGTGAAGACCGGCGGCATCGAGCACAAAATGGGCATCAAGGGATCGGCCACCGCGACGCTGAATTTCGGTGAAGACGGGAAATGCATCGGCGAACTGCTGGGCAATGAGCGCGAAGGCATCAAGATTATGTTCCAGATGATGAATGAAGCCCGTCTGGGAACCGGCATGCAGGGTCTCGACCTGGGCTCGGCCGCCTTTGAACACGCCGTGGCCTACGCCAAAGAGCGCGTCCAGAGCGTCCCCGTCTGGGAAATGAAAAATCCCAACGCCAAGGCCGTCGCCATCATCCAGCATCCCGATGTCCGCAGAAAGCTGATGTGGATGAAATCCCATGTAGAGGGCCTTCGCAGCCTGTGCTACTTCACCGCGTACTGCATCGACCGGGTCCGGGTGGCGCAAACCGCCGAAGAAAAGGCCAAATGGGAAGGCTTCCTCGATCTGATGACGCCGGTCGTCAAAGCCTACTCCACGGACAAAGGCCTGCTCATCTGCTCCATGGCGATGGACGTCTACGGCGGCTACGGATACTGCCAGGAATATCCCGTCGAACAGTATCTGCGCGATGAAAAAATCGCCACCATCTATGAAGGCACCAACGGCATTCAGGCCCTCGATCTGGTCGGCCGCAAGCTGGGCCAGCGCAAGGGCGCCAACGTCATGAATCTGGCCGCCATGATCCAGGCCAACTACGCCAAATTGAAAAACCATGCCGAACTGGGCAAAGCCGCCAGGAGCCTGGAAGAGGCAGCCAACGCCTGCCTGGAATTGACCATGTTTTTCGCCCAGGCCGGCAAATCGGGGGATTTCTTCCTTCCCATCCTCAATGCCTGCAAATTCCTCGAACTCTTCGGAGACGTCATCGTCGGCCACTTCCTGCTCGACGCCGCGGCGATCGCCTCGAACAAACTGGAAGCCATCTATGAAGCCAAAGGCGCGACGACCATCGGCAGGAAGAAAGGCCTGCAGAGAAACGATCCGGAAGCGGCTTTCTACAGCGGCAGAATCGCGTCCGCGAAATTCTTCGCCAACGAAATTCTGACGACCGTGAAGGCCCGCTGCGAAGCCGTCAAGGCAAACGACCGGACGCCGCTGGAAATCACGGACGAAGCTTTCTCCATCTGAAGCTATTGACGCCGTTTGCAAAGAGGGCTGCGGAATATCCGCAGTCCTCTTTGCTTTGGACCCGTGGGCGCGCCCCTGCCGTCACGTAAAAAACCGCGGGACATTTTCAAAAAAAGCGGCCTTTGCATTTGATTTTTCCCCTGCAAATGACCTATAAACGGGCGGCAGGTCACACCGAAGAAAAACGAGGAGCGAAAGCGATGTGGACATCCCTCACCGGATTTTTGCGCGGCGTCCTTGGCCTCACCTTCCTGGGAGTCAATACCCTCTTCTGGGCCGTGCCGGTTTACATCACAGCCGTGCTCAAGCTGATCCTGCCCTTTCGCGCGGCCAGGAACTTTTTTGACGTCATTCTCAATTTTTTATCCTATTACTGGATTTACTGCATCAACGGGTTCATCGGAGCCATCAAAACCGTGGACTATGACGTCACGGGGCTGGAAAAACTAAAGCGGAACGAGTGGTACATCGTCGTTTCCAACCACCAGACCATGATCGACATCATTGTTCTTCAAAAAATATTTCACGGCCGCATCCCCTTCCTGAAATATTTCATGAAACAGGAGCTGATCTGGGTGCCTGTTTTGGGGCTGGCCTGGTGGGCGCTGGATTATCCTTTCATGAAGCGGTACTCCGCCGAACTCCTGAAAAGAAAGCCGCATCTTCGGGGCAAGGATATCGAAGCGACGCGGAAAGCCTGCGCAAAATTCAAGGATCGGCCCGCTTCCATCATGAACTTCGTGGAAGGGACCCGTTTTTCCCGCCGGAAACAAGCGGCGCAGAAATCACCTTACCGTCATCTTCTCAAGCCGCGGTCGGGCGGCGTCTCGTATGTTCTTTCCATGATGGGCGAAAATATGCGAAACCTGATCGACGTCACCATCATTTACCCCGACGGCGTAGAAAACGCCTGGCCATTTTTCTGCAGCGCAAAATCCAGAATCCTCGTCCGGATCGAGGTGCTGCCGATTGATCCAAGCCTTCGCGGTCAGGATCCCGACGACGCGGAATACAGAAGCCGGTTTAACCGCTGGCTGAACGACCTGTGGGAAAAGAAAGACCACACCATCGCGCAGGAGCTGGAGCGCGCGTCGGCGCAAAATGCCGGAAGGATCGCGCCCCCGTCGATCTTTGAATGAACTTCTCCCTGAGCTTCCGGGCAAACACCGGGACCCTCCCGGTGCTTTATGGCTGGAGAGCTTTGAATAACGGCCATTTTTGTCATTTCGACTTCTTCTTTGTCATTTCGACCGAAGGGAGAAATCCATGTCCCGAATGCAATGAGGGATCTTAAGATTTCTCGTCGCTCACGCTCCTCGAAATGACATTTTTCAAAGCTCTCGGCTGGTCGACAGTCATCCGACGAAACGGGGTTCAGTACCCGACATGAGGCGGCCGAAACAGTTCGCCTTACGCCTCGGCGACCCGCCGGGATATTTTTTTAAGCCGGCTGATCTTGTGGCGCAGGAGCGCGGCTTTTTCCCTGTCGCTGTCTTCCAGCGCCCGGCCGTGCAGAACTTTCAACTCACGGATTTTCGCCTTGACTTGGGGCCTGGTCAGCCTGATTTTGCCTTTGGGTTTGTGTTTGTGCGCGCGCCCTTCGTCCTTGATGCCCTTGGCCTGTTTGATAAAGGCAACCAGCTCTTCCTTTTTCATGTCGTGGATGGCTTTTTCATGCGGGAACTCCTCGGCCATTTCCCGCAGCTCCTTCACGGTCAACTTGTCCAGGTGCTGATCATCATGGGGTTTGTGTTCTTTCTTGTGTGTTTCTTCGGACATCGCTCATAGACCTCCTTGTTTGGTTTCAGGAACATCAACGTGCAATGCGAAAAAGGCAAACCAGTTTAATTTTCCTATACCACAACCGCTTTTGATGTTCAACCCGAGCTGCCCTATTCCTCCCTA
>JAAZOZ010000435.1 GCA_012797505.1 Smithella sp.
CGCGCAATGCTTTGGATCTTGAATTTTTCCATTTCCGCGACGAGCGAAATGACCACGCCGCTGGATCCCATCCTCCCGGTGCGGCCGGCGCGGTGAATGTAAGCCTCCGGATCTTCCGGCGGCTCGTACTGAAACACATGCGACAAATCGGGAATGTCAATACCCCGCGCCGCCACATCGGTGGCCACCAGAAAGCGCAGCGCGCCGCGCCGCACGCGCGCCATCACTTTTTCCCTCGCGCTTTGGGCCAAATCCGAACTGAGCTCATCCGCGTCGTACCCGAAGCGTTTCAGGACGACGGACAGGTAATGGACCGTGTCTTTCGTGTTGCAGAAGATAATGGCCGAGGCCGGATTTTCGATTTCAATAATCCTGACCAGCGAACGCTCCTTGCGCATCCCCGGCACCAGGTAATAAATGTGCTGGCTTTCCGCGATATGCACTTCATTGCCGCTTAAACTCAGCAGTTCGGGATCGCGCAAAAACTGGCCGGCCAGGCGAATCACCTGCGGCGGAAACGTGGCGGAAAACATGCTGCTCGCGATTTTGCCCGTCGGGATATATTTGCGGATTTTGACCATGTCCGGGTAAAATCCCATGGAGAGCATCCGGTCCGCTTCGTCAAAAATCAGCATCTTCAGATGATCCAGCGTCAGCGTGTTCTTGAGCAGGTGATCGAGAATGCGTCCCGGCGTTCCGACCACCAGCTGAGCGCCTGACCGGAAGGCGTCGAGCTGCGGGCCGTAGCCGACGCCGCCGTAAACCACCGCCGTCCTGAGCTCGGTCCCCTCGCTCAGCATCTGCGCTTCCCGGGAAACCTGCAGGGCCAGTTCGCGGGTGGGAACCAGGACCAGCGCCTGGGCGGCGTTTTTATGCATATCGATTTTCTGCAGAATCGGCAGCAGATAAGCGCCTGTTTTGCCGCTGCCGGTTCGCGACTGAATCATGACATCGCGATCGGCCAGCAAAAAAGGAATGGCCATGGCCTGCACCGGCACCAGGCTCGTCCATCCGGCGCGCGCGCAGGCCGCCTTCAAATCCGGGCTCAGGTCCTCCAGACAAATTTCGCCGGGACCGGTATCCCTGGACTTTTCCATCCCTTCCCGGGAGTTCACCTCTTTCATGGTCTCATTAATCCTCTCGTCAAAAAAATTTATTGATTTCATTTAGTTCAGCGCGGCCCAGGAATCAAGAGAAAACTTATCATGATTTTCCGCGGGAAATCCCCTCCTTCGCCCCAACCAAGAAAATCCCTTGACAGCCGCCGATGTTTCATATAACGTAACGGCGAATTCGTCAGAGGCTCTGCGAGCCCTGCCTGTTGGAGCGATTCAAGTATTCAAACAAACATGCCGATATTAAATCCGTACCTGCTTTAAGATTGCGAGTCTCCTCGTTTGTTTCCGGAAAATTAATGCAGACACACATGGTCACCGCTTCAATATCGAGCCTGTCATTCATTACAACAAGGAAAAATTTATGAACATCGAAGACATCAAGAGGCTGCCCATCAGCGAGCTCAACCATCTGGCCAAGGAGCTGGAAGTCCCCGGAGCCAGCGGCATGAGGCGTCAGGA
>JAAZOZ010000436.1 GCA_012797505.1 Smithella sp.
CACGATTATCGATAAATGCAACATATTATTGAACAGAATGTTACTTTGTTCACTACACTTCTGAAAACATCAGAACACTTTCGTTGATATTATTAATGTTTTCTCACTGAAATCCACGTTTGCTGTCAAAGTCGGGATTTACGACGATCCGGTGGTTGTCAAGATTCGCTTCAGCCCGAAACAGGCGCTCTACATTCAGGAAAGAAAATGGTGCAAAAATCAGGACATTGAAAAGTGCGCGGACGGATCGCTTCACCTGACCCCGCACACATCCGGCTGGTACGATGTTAAAAAATGGATTCTTTCCTTTGGCGCGGACGCTGAGCTTTTGGAGCCTGAAGACAAGAGAAAGGAAATCATGGAAGAGATCAGCCGGACGGCGGAGCTTTACCGGTCAGACTAAAATCCCCGATGGCTCCCGCCGTCGGGGCCAGCTCCAATCCTTGCGGAAGAATTGATCAGAAATAATCAACTGGCCCTCTGGAAAGCAAATGTGATATGAAGGTGGCCATTCATTTCAATAGCGGGATGCAATCTCAACGCGCGGGACAAAAACCGTCAGGAAGCGGGATGAATGCTTGACGGGCGCGGGCGGCTCAAGCGGGTTCCACTGACCCCATCAACATCGAACATCGAGGGAGGTGCTTCATGGTTCAACTGAAATTCGACCAGAAGGTTTGCGCAAGCTGCCGCTCGGCCGACTGTTTGCTCAAATGCCAGTACATAACGTTTGCCGGGCACAAGGAAGCGCACGGAGAAATGATGAAAGTCATGAAGGGCAAGGATTCCCGCGTGCTGACCGAATGCGTCACCTGCTACGCCTGCGAGGAATACTGCACGCGGGGCAACCATCCCTTTTACCTCATCTCGGAGAAGCGTGAGGAAAAAGGCATGTTCACCGCGCCGCGCCCCATCACGACGCAGTGGAAAAATATGACGTCGATGCAGGGCAAGTATCTGGTGGGCAACGTGAAGGATACGGCGCTTTCCTGCTGCTACCTTCCCGAGCTGGGGCAACTGGGAACGGGAGAGATCTTTAAGGACGTCGCCTCGGCCCAAGTGTTCGGCGCGGAATTCATGTGCCCGGCGGTTCATTCCCACTTCGCCCGCATGTCGGTCATCAAGGAGCGGCTCCCCATGGTCATCGAGAACTACCGCAAGCTGGGCGTCAAAGAAGTTATCTGCATGCATGACGAATGCTACGGCACGCTGACTTCGATTGCCTCCGCCTACGGCATCGAGGTGCCCTTTACCCCGATTTATTATCTGGATTTTGTTTTGCAGCGCATGAAAGAACTCAAGGACAGGATCAAGCCGCTCGGCATCACCGTCGCGTACCAGCGCTCCTGCTCCAACCGGCTCATTCCCGACAAACTGCCGGTGGTGAAAAAAATCTTCCAGTTGATCGGCGTCAAAGTGCCCAAGCGGAAGTATCAGGGCGAAAACGCGCTGTGCTGCGCGGAAATTATCCGCTCCGTTTCCGGCTACAAACTGGCCGACGACGTGCAGAAGCGCAACATTGACGACATGCTGGCCGCGGGCGCCGAATACTGCGTTTTCAACTGTCCGGCCTGCCAGACGTCTCTGTCGGAAAAAGTGACCAGGCGGGGATTGAAACCGGTGCACATCATCGATCTGTGCAAGATGGCGATCGGCGAAAAAGAAAGGGAGGCTGTCTCATGAGCGATATTCGAAAATCCCTCGTGGAGATCGTCGGCGAGCGGG
>JAAZOZ010000437.1 GCA_012797505.1 Smithella sp.
CTTTTCCAGCAAACGGTTAAAAACAGAAGGCCCGCCGGTGTCCGTTTTCGGTTTCTTGCCGAACAAGGTTTCAACCAGCACATAAAACAGCGGTGAAAAAATCACCGCCAGCAGAGTCGCCGTGATCATGCCGCCCAGCACGCTGGTGCCGATGGCGTTTTGCGCGCCCGCGCCCGCGCCGGTGGTCGTGGCGAGCGGCAGTACGCCGAAACCGAAAGCAAGCGATGTCATCATGATGGGGCGGAAGCGCAGTTTCGCGCCCTCCAGGGTCGCTTCCAAAAGCCCCATGCCTTTTTCCAGGCCGCTCTTGGCGAACTGGACGATCAGGATGGCGTTTTTTGTCGTGAGCCCCAGCGTGGTCAGCAGTCCGATCTGGAAATACACATCATTGGCCAGACCGCGAAAACTGGACGCCATGATTCCGCCGATGACGCCCAGCGGCAAAACCAGCAGAATGGCGATGGGAATCGCCCAGCTCTCATAGAGGGCGGCCAGGCACAGGAAGATTACAAAAATGGAAAAGGAATACAAAAGCGGCGCTTGAGAACTGGCCATCCGTTCCTGGTAGGAAAGTCCGCTCCAGTCAAAACCGAAGCCCTGGGGAAGTTTGGCCGCCGCTTCTTCCATGGCCTGCATGGCCTCGCCCGAGCTTCTGCCCGGCGCAGGCTCCCCCCAGATGTTGATGGATGGGAAACCGTTAAATCGTGTCAGTCTTGGCGATCCCGATGTCCAGCGACCCGTGGCGAACGAAGAAAAAGGCACCATCTTGCCCTGGGTGTTGCGAACGTAAAGCTTTTCAAGATCCTTGGGCAGCATCCGGAAGGGCGCGTCGGCCTGAACATAGACTTTTTTTATCCGGCCTCCCTGGGCGAAGTCGTTGACATAGGCGCTGCCGAAAGCCGCCGAGAGCGTAGTATGGATGGAGTTAATAGGCACGCCGAGCGCGCCGGCCTTTTCCCAGTCCACATCGATGCGATATTCGGCAACGTCCTCCATGCTGTTGGGGCGGACTTTTACGACTCTCGGATCCTGGGCGACCAGCCCGAGAAGCTGGTTTTGGGCGTCCATCAAGGCTTGATGCCCCAGCGCGCCCCTGTCCAGAAGCTGAAAGTCAAAACCGATCGCCGTTCCCAGCTCAATAACGGCGGGAGGCTGGAAGGTGAAGACCATGGCGTTGCGGATGGTGGAAAGGGCGCCCATGGCTCTTTTGACGATTGCCGCGGCTTTCAGATCGGAACGGTCGCGCAGATGCCAGTCCTTGAGACGGATGAAAACCATGCCGTTATTTTGCGAGCGTCCGGAGAAACCGTACCCGGTAATGGCCATAACCATTTCCACCGCTTCTTTTTCATTTTCCTGAAAGTATTTTTCAATTTGTTTGGTGACCTCATTTGTTTGTTCCAGCGTCGATCCCGATGGCATGATCACCTGGGCCAACAGGGTTCCCTGATCTTCATCAGGCAAATAGGCGGTGGGCATGCGCAGAAACAAAACCGCCATGACGACCACGATTACGAGAAAAACGACAAGATAGCGTTTTTTCCTGGAGAGGGTATGATCGACCAGACCAACATAGCGATCACGAAGTTTGAAAAACACCCGATCGAACCACATGAAAAAGGGTTTCAGGAAAAAGATGGCGTTTTCCGCCGGCTCATGACCGGCTTTGACCGGTTTGAGCAAGGCTGCGCACAAAACCGGCGTCAGGATCAACGCCACGATCACCGAAAGAAGCATGGCGGAAATGATCGTAATGGAGAACTGGCGGTAGATGACGCCGGTCGATCCCGGGAAAAAGGCCATGGGACCGAACACGGCGGACAATACCAGGCCGATGCCGACGAGCGCGCTCGTGATCTGCTCCATCGATTTAGCCGTGGCTTCCTTCGGAGGCAACCCCTCCTCGCTCATAATGCGCTCCACATTTTCGACGACGACGATGGCGTCGTCGACCAAAAGGCCGATGGCCAGCACCATGGCAAACATCGTCAGCATGTTAATCGAAAAACCGAAGAGCCCCAGAATGGCGAACGTTCCCAGAATAACCACCGGCACGGCGATGGTGGGAATCAGCGTGGCGCGCATGTTTCCCAGGAAAAGCCACATCACCAGAAAAACAAGAAAAATAGCGATGACCAGTGTTTTGATGACTTCATTGATGGACACTTTGATAAATATAGTGGAATCGTTCGGATAAACAACTTTCATGCCGGCGGGGAAAAAGCGGCTCATTTCAGCCATTTTTGCCTTCACGGCGTCGGCCGTATCCAGCGCATTGGCGTCCGGCGACTGACGGATGGCGATACCCGCCGACGGCCTGCCGTTGTTGCTGACCTGAATGTCGTATATTTCGGTGCCCAACTCTGTTCTTCCCACATCGCCCATGCGGACAATGGAGCCGTCCGGATTGGTCCGAAGCGGGATCGAGGCAAATTCCTCCGGCGTTGAAAGCATATTCTGGACGATGATGGTGGCATTTAAGCGCTGGCCGGGAACGGAGGGTGCGCCGCCGAACTGCCCGGCCGAAACCTCCACGTTGTAGGCTTTGAGCGCTCCAATCACATCTTCCACCGTAAGATGATAGTCCGTCAGTTTTTGGGGGTTGAGCCAAACGCGCATGGCGTATCCGCCGCCTAAGACTTCCACTTCGCCCACGCCGGGAACGCGCGCCAGAATCTTTTCCAGGTTGGACTTGGCGTAGTCTCTGAGGTCCACGCCGTCCATGGAGCCGTCTTCCGAAATCAGGCCGACAAACATCAGGTAATTAAGCGTTGACTTTCTGACGTCAACGCCCTGGCTGACCACCATGTCCGGCAGACTCGTCAAGGCGGCCTGGACTTTGTTTTGCACCTTGGACCAGGCCATATCCGGATCGGTTCCCGGCGCAAAAGTCAATTCCAGACGGGTGTACCCCGCTGAATCACTGGAGGCGGACATATAGATCATATTGTCCAGGCCGGTCATCTTTTGTTCGATGACCTGCGTGACGCTGTTTTCCACCGTTTCGGCCGAAGAACCGGGATAGTACGCTGTGACGGCAATGCTGGGAGGCGCCATTTGCGGATACTGGGAAACGGGTAGATTGTAAATGGCGAGGATGCCGACCGACATGATAATGATGGCGATGACCCACGCGAAAACCGGACGATCCAAAAAGAATTTTGACAGCATTTTTTGTCCTCCCCGTTAATTGGTTTTGCCAGGAGGAGCGGGTGTTTTCGCCCTGCCGTCATGCTGTGAGGCCTGTCCAAAGGGGACGGCTTTGACGATCATGCCGGGTTTTACTTTGAGCGTCCCCTCGACGATGACCCGGTCGCCGGGAGCCAGTCCCGATGACACCAGCCACGCGTCGCCGATGGCTCGGTCGAGCGTCAGAGGTTTTTGCTCGGTTTTGCCGTTCCTGGCGACAACCAGCGTGAACGGGTTACCCTTGGGATCGCGGAATACGCCCTGCTGCGGGACTAAAATGGCCTGCTTGTTGATGCCCTCTTGTATGACGGTCCGGATAAACATACCGGGAAGCAAAATGCCTTTCGGATTGGGAAATACCATGCGCAGGATGACGGATCCGGTTGTCGGATCGACCGTGATATCCTGGAATTGCAGCGTGCCTGTCCAGGGATACTCCAGGTTGTCTTCCAAAATGAGCCGGACGCCGTCCAGATTTTTTTTGCTGATTTCGAGGCGGCCTTCCTGAAGCTGGCGACGCAGGCGGAGGATTTCGGCCGTCGATTGTGTTACGTCAATATACATGGGGTCCAGCTGTTGGATCGTTGCCAGAGGCTGGGGCTGGTGCGTGGTCACCAGGGCGCCCTCTGTGAAGTTGGACCGGCCGATGCGGCCGGAGATGGGCGCCGTTATGGTCGTGTGCTGTAAATTGATCCGGGCCGCCTCCACGGAAGCCTTTCCGAACTGGATATCCGCCAGGGTTTGCTTCAGGGCGGCTGCTGCGTCGTCA
>JAAZOZ010000077.1 GCA_012797505.1 Smithella sp.
CGTCGAGCCGTCTTCAATCAGGCTGGACAGGAGCTTGGCGATCCGGTCCGTGCAGGCGATTTTCGGCGTGGGGTAAACCGACAGCAGTTCTTCTTCGTGCTCGACGATAAAATCGACCTCATCCACGTGGATCATCCCGTAGCCCGGAACCACCGGCATGTGCGGGTTGACCTGGACGATGACGACATCCGCCGCGTGGGCGGCCGCCAGCGTGATGTCCACGGAAATTCCCAGGTTGAGCCATCCGAAGTCGTCGGGCGGCGCGGTTTGAATGAGGGCGTAGTGGACGGGAATATGGCGCTGAAGAAACAGGGAGGGAACCGTGTAGAGGTTCATGGGGGTGAGAAAACGCCGGGACGCCGTCAGCCCCCTGATCATGCCCGACCCCTGATAGATGGAGCGCACATGATAATTGCGTCCCCTGGTTTCGTCCGCGACCAGCCCCATGAGCGATCCTTCCAGGTTGAGGAAGCGGACCACTTCCACGTCGGAAAAATGGTCCGTATGGTCAATCAGTGCGGAGACGAGGTGCTGAGGTTCTCCGCAGTACGAACCGATGAAAACCCTTTTGCCCCGGGAGATGGAACGAATCGCCGTTTCGGCGGAAACCACTTTGTCGGAATAGGATTTTTTCACGCCAGCCTCCTTCAGAGGGAAGGTCTTTCTTTATCAGTTCTTCCCGTCAGAATCAATAAAATGACCGACAGGATTCCATACGCCAGGGCAAGACTGTAATGCGCCCCGGTGGGCGCCTGCCAGGGCAGATAAAGCTCTCCCGTGGGAAGAACCGAATGAATCACGCCAAAGAGCGTCAGTACGCCGCAGACGGCGGCGCACAGGGCAGCCAGCTTCGCTTTGTGATCAATCAGAAAGGCCAGCAGGCTGCCCCAGAGAAGTCCGGTCAGAATAAAGCCGTTCGCCAGCAGATTCAGCGTTTGATACAATTGCTGTAAACGCTGCGGCAGTTGATGGGCCGGAATGTTCAGGGCGGCAAGGAACTGGCCGAGAAGAATGGTCACCAGACTGGCGACAACCGGCAGCATGCTCAGGCTCACCGCCGGAGAATGCGCCGGGGGCGATTCCCGATAAGCCTGATGGACGATTTCAAAGCCGACAAAAAGAAAAATCGGCGCGATGACCGCCCGCGGCATCAGACTGACCGCCAGCGACATCAACCCGACGAGAGAGCCGATGCCGACGAGCAAACCGGTTGCAAGGGTGTAGCGCCAGGTCGCCCCCATCTTTTTATAGGCGGGGTGTCCGATGTAGGGGGTTGTCTGCGCAACGCCGCCGAAAAAGGCGGAAACGAGCGACGTGACGGCTTCGGTCAGCAGAATGTCTCTGGGGCGGTAACTGTCGCCGGCCAGACGGGCGCTTTCCGTATTGTTGATCCCTCCGATAATCGTCAGGATGCCGAAGGGAATGGCCAGGGGAAGATACTGAAGGCTCTGCGGCAGGATTCTGAAAAAATCAAGGGAAAATACCGGAAGACACAGATGCAGGCCCCAGGAAGGCGGCTGAACCTCGGGCAGATAGCCGCCCCACCCCAGCGCAAAGTGAATTCCCGTGCCGACGAGCAGCGCCGCCACGACGCCGTGGATGCGTCCGGGAAACTGAAGCCGGCTGTAAAGCGCGGCAAAGATCAGCCCCAGGGCCGCCAGACCGACGATCGCTTCATTGAAAATCTCGATCATCGGCAGAAAACCAAGCAGCATCAATCCGACGCCCCCGATGGACCCGAGCAGACCGGCGGTGGGAATGTTGCGTTGAATCCATCCGCCGATAAAAGAGGTGAAAATTTTCACCACGCCGATCATGAACAGCGTGGCCATGCCGACATGCCAGGTGAGGATGGGATCGCGGGTGGCAACGAAGGTAGGCCCCAAAACGGCGTAGGCGATGCCGATGGTGGACGGCGTATCAAGGCCCAGCGGCATTGCCGTGACGTCCGCGCGGCCGGTTTTCCGCATCAGACGGACGGCCATCCAGGTATAAACGAGGTCGCCCATGAACACGCCGATGGCCGTTCCGGGGATCATATGCGTCAGAACAATGTCCGCGGGGAAATTGAAGGTAAAGACGAGAATGGCGTTTAAAAAAATCAGCACGCCGGCGTTGTCCAGAAACAGAGCCAGAAAAGCCGTCGCTTCACCCAAGAACCTGCCTGGTTTTTTATCGCCCATC
>JAAZOZ010000438.1 GCA_012797505.1 Smithella sp.
GCTTTGGCCATGATATCCATGACGATAAAAGGCGTGAACCCGGATGCTCGTTTTGAAATCATACAATCCTTTTTCTTCAGTATTCGCAGGGAACCGTCGCGACGGTTTTCTCCCTCTCTATGGTGATTGTCTGAATTTTTCAACTGCCTTTTTGCGGCGGGCGCTGGAAACCGTTGTTCCGGAAGGATGGGTTTCCGCCTTTTGCCGTGGCCGCCGGTGATGCATTATTCTCCACCTGGTGGGGAGATATGCCCCTTTTCGCCTCCGCCAGGAAAAAGGATTTTGGTGCCTGGAAAAAACCTTCCATTATTTCGCCCCGATAGCCGTCGCGCCTTTTTTCTTAAAATGGCATGTTCGTTGCTGTATCGCGGGCAACAAAGAGGCTCTGAAAAAGGGCTTACTAAAAAGATTACAAGGAGGAATTTCAGATGAAGCGTTTGGTACTTTTAGTTGTTGCGTTTGTGTTTGCATTGAGCATGACCGCGGTAGCCGCCGACAAGGCCGCCCCCGCAGCCGCCCCCGCCGACAAAGCGGTAGCCGCCGACAAGGCGACTCCGGATGCCGACAAGAAGGCTGATGTGAAGAAGCCTGCAAAGAAAGCAAAAAAAGCAAAAAAAGCAAAGAAGGCCGAAAAGAAGGCTGAAGAAGCCGCCCCCGCGGCACCGGCCGCTCCCGCAGCGAAGTAAACTTTCCAGCGGAAGGAACACGAAAAAGGGACGGGTGTTCACCCGCCCCTTTTTTTTGTTCCAACAGATTTTATTTTGCGTTCAGCCGTCAAGACGCTTTGCTCGCGGCACCCGTTTCAGCGGCGGCATATTCCGCCAGCGCTTCCAGCAGCTTTACCTTTTTGATCGGCTTGGTCATATGTCCGGTGCATCCCGCGTCGAGACTTTTCTTTTCGTCCTCTTTCAGCGCGTACGCGGTTAAGGCAATAATGGGAACGGCTGTCTTTCCCTGGGATTTTTCCCATTTCCGGATCTCGCGGGTGGCCGCATAGCCGTCCATCACGGGCATTTGCATATCCATTAAAACAATGTCATATTTCGCGGACTTGAAGGCTTCGACGGCGATGGCGCCGTTTTCGGCCATCTGAAGCCGGTGCGGCGTTTTTTTCAGGTAGGTCGAAATCAGAAGCCGGTTGTCTTCGTTGTCTTCCACGAGAAGAATGTTCAAGGATTTTTGCGCACCCGAAGCAGCAGGCGCTGTTTCGGCTTGTGGCTGCGCCGCCTCTTTCTTTCCCAGCTCTCCGCAGATGGCTTCCTGCATATCATTGCGCTTGACGGGTTTATAGAGAAACCGCTCGATGCCCACTTTTTTCGCCGCCGCGATGTCCTCCTGCGGATAGCCGGAGGATAGCATGATGATGGCCAGCGACGACCACTTCGGCTCCTTGCGGATTTCCACCGCCGTCATCAGTCCGTCCATTCCGGGCATCTGATAATCGAGGATGACAAAATCATACGGCTTGCCGGCTTCCTGCGCTTCCCGAAGCGCGGTCAGGCC
>JAAZOZ010000078.1 GCA_012797505.1 Smithella sp.
CACCAAAGGCCGACGTGTTGTATGATTCTGGCGGAGGGGGGACAGTGTATGACCCCCCTCCAAAGGAAAGGAAGGACGAAAATGCAGGCATTATTATTGAGAATAGCGAAATGGCTGATTAAATACGTTGACGGGTATTCAGTCCACAAGAATCCAGGCAAAAGGAAGAAGGCATGAAGAAAATCAGTGGAAATTGTCTGTCTTGCAAAAAGCACATGACATCATCGTGCGCGGTTTTACGGGACACGGGCAAACGTCCGAATGATAACGACTGGTGTTACGGATACACCAAAAAGAAATCAACCCCGACCGCTCGCGCATGAAGATTGGATAACCGGCTGACGCGGTATGTAGGCCGCTAAAGATCGTATAAGGCGCGGCGGCGGGAAATTAAAAGGGAGGAACGAGATGGAAAATGAAGTCATTGTAGCAAACGGGGCAGAAGTCCCGGCAATCGGAGATTCCACACTGCTCGCGCTTGCCGAGCAAGCCGAAAAGCGCGTTATGGCGCTGAACAAAATCAAGAGAGCGGCGCTGCTGGCAACCAACGCCCGCGACTGGACGGACCAGAACGGCAATCCTTATTTACAGGTATCCGGCGCGGAAAAGGTTGCCCGCGTCTTTGGGATCGCCTGGAAGATTGACGAGCCCATTATGGAAATAGAAGAGAGTGGTCACTTCTCTTATACCTACAAAGGATATTTCACCGTTGCCGGCGCGACCATCGAGGCTATTGGCACCCGCAGCAGCAAAGACCCCTTCTTTAAAAGATACGCGGGCAGGGGCGATGATCGGCACGAACTCCCGCCGTCCGAACTGGACAAAGGGGACCTGAAAAAAGCCGCCTACACGAACCTTCTTGGCAACGGGATCACGCGACTGCTGGGCCTCCGCAACCTCACATGGGAAGACATCAAGGAATATGCGGGCATCACAAAGGACCAGGTGGGCCGCGTGGATTACAAGAAGAACGGGAAGGCTCAATCGGGAATCGCGTCGGAGAGCGCTCAAACCGTCACCGTCGATGTTTCCGATGTCCGCATGGCCTCGTTCAAGAAGAAAGACGGCAGCCAGGGCGAAAAGTATATCATCAAAAACGGAAACGCTACATACGACACATTCAGCAAGTCTTTTGCTACCGTCGCCAAAGAAGCCAAAGAAGCCGGGTTGAAGGTCGAAATTACCTATACCGAAAACCAGTGGGGGAAGAAAATTGAATCCCTGAAAAAGATTGAAGCGCCGGAGCGCGATCCGGGCGCGGAGGGGTGAAGCCATGATCGTTGAAAAAATCATCGAGACAAAAAAAAGCAAAATCAAGGGATACCCGGTCAACAGCAACCGGGCGTCCGAGCTGGGGCATCCGTGCCTGAAATACCACGTATTGAGCCGCACCCGCTGGCAGGAAAGGACCCTGCATGACGTTCGGCTTCAGCAAATATTTGACCTCGGGAACGACTTCGAGGAAATCGTGATCCGCGAGCTCGCGGAGGCGCGAATCAAGACCATCGAGCAGCAGCGCTCTTTTGCTTGGCCGGAATATCAGATCACCGGGCATATTGACGCGCAGGTAATGACCGACGACGGCATTTTCCCGATGGAAATTAAATCCTGCTCCCCGTTTGTCTTCAAGTCCATCGACACGATTGAAGACCTGAAGCGCGGGAAATACCTGTATCTCCGCAAATATCCCGTGCAGCTCAACCTCTATATGCTGATGACGGGGAAAGAAAAAGGCGTGTTTCTGTTCAAGGAAAAAACGTCCG
>JAAZOZ010000439.1 GCA_012797505.1 Smithella sp.
GCGAAGGCACCAAAATGGTTTTCACCGGCGACTTTTCCCACGATCAAATCGACGTCCCGTGGCTGGACGAGCGCTCCAACGGGCTTTCCGTGCTGAACGCCAAAATGGCCGGGAGCCGTCTCTTCGGCAGCGTGCACCTGGACCAGGCCATCCGTTCGGAGCTGACCAAAGAGATTCTCGAGCGATGGTAAAAGGTTTTCCGGTCTTTTAAACCCGGCAAAGAAAGGAGCCCCCATGAAATCAAGAGGTAGGCGAATAAGAACAATCCTGCTGGCGCTGACGCTTTTTCTGCTGCCGGCCGTTGTCGCCTGCGGAGGCGGCAAAACCGTTGTATCCGATCCGGCGGCGAAAAAAGGGGTGCTGACGGAAAAAAGCAGCGACGACCGTTTCATTGTCCAGGACGACGAAACGGTTCTGGATACGAAAACGAACCTGATGTGGGCGGCAAAGGACAACGGAACGGACATCAGCCACACGGACGCCAAAACCTACTGCGAACAGTATCGGGGCGGCGGGTACAAGGATTGGAGAATGCCGACGCAGGAAGAACTGCTGGAATTGTACGACGAAAAAAAATTCCGCCCGGCGCCGTGCGATCGCCGGTTTAAGATTCACATCGCCACGGAACGGATCCACATCAGCTGTGTGGCATCCTGGTCATCCGAAGTTCGCGGCTCCGACGCCGCATATCTCTCCTTCGGATCCGGCAGGCGGTACTGGGGCCCCCAGTCCAGCGAAACCAGCACGCGGATTCTGCCGGTGCGTTCCGGCAAATAAACGGTGCAGGCATTTGGTTTCCGGCGGCTTCGGCGGGCGTTCCCGTAAAGAGACCGTAGAATAATCAAGAGGCAAACAAGGAGGGTTTTATGAAAAAGGCTTCATGCATCATTCTGATCTTGATCGTATCATTCCTGTTTGTGTCGCAGATCTTTGCGGCAGACGACAGTTACACAAAATCTAAAGCAACAAAAGAGCTGGCCCGCGAAAAACTGGCCTTCCGGAATTATTCCGGTGAAGGCTCCAGCACCATCACTTCCTTTTGCATGGAAGGACAGGTATTTGTGATGATGTCTTCCGATAATTCATTCAATTTTTCCATCATGCAGGTTTACACCGAAAAAGACGGGAAAGCCGTGCCGAAGAAATGTGATTGATGCCGCGTCCGCTTGAGTCAGCGTCAAAAATAATATGGAGGCAGTCCGGGTATGAAAAGAGTCAGGGAGGTTTTATTTGGGGGTCTGCTGTTGGCGGGAGCGCTGCTTTGCCCATCCGCCTTCGCCGCCGACCCGTCGATCTGCAACGCCGATGCAAACATTGAATTTCATGAAAACGGGCCGGTGAAAACCTGCACGCTCAAAGATCCTTATGACGCAAACAACATCACCTGCAAAGGCAGCGGTGCGATCAGTTTTTACGCCGACGGCAAACTGGAAGCCTGTATGCTGTATGAGGAGGCCGCCATCTCCGGAATTCTGTGCAAACCCGATGCTCTCATTTCTTTTTTCAATGACGGCAAATTGAAATCCTGCACGAAGCAGGAGCAATAGCGCTAAAAATCTCCACCGCGGATAAAAGAGACGGCGTTTTTGAAGACGGCCAGCCCCTGGCCTTCTTCGGGAAGGTCTTCGCGCGTCCAGCGCGGGTGATTGGTGCGGTGCAGAAACGCTTCGGGATGCGGCATGAGTCCGAAGAGCC
>JAAZOZ010000440.1 GCA_012797505.1 Smithella sp.
CCGGCCATCGCCGCGAAGCTGGAAGGCGGAACCGGCACCCAGAGATCCTCGCAGATTTCAAAAAACAACCGGAGGTTGTTGATATTGGCGGCCTGGAAAATAAGATTTGGCCCGAACGGAATGTCTTTCTGCCCCGCCAGGGTTATCGTGGACGTCAAAGCTTGCGACGCCGGCGAAAATTGCCGTCCTTCGTAATATTCGCGATAATTCGGCAGATAGGATTTTACGGCGACTCCGAGAATTTTACCGCGGTAAAAAATCACCGCGCAGTTAAACAGCCGGCAATCCACCTGCAGCGGCGCCCCGACCGCCCAAACCAGATTTAATGCGGAGGAAGCTTCTTTTATCACGGCGAGGGCCCCTTCCACGCTCTTCAGCAGGGCGTCCTGGTGAAACAGGTCCTCATTGGAATAAGCGGAAATTCCCAGCTCCGGGAAGATGGCCAGCATCGCTTTTTGCCTGGCCGCTTTCCGGGCCAGTTCAATCGTTTTTTGCGTATTGAAAGAAACATCGGCAACTTTGACTTCCGGAATGCAGACGGCGGCGCGGACGAATCCGTGGTTGTACAGATTGAAGAAAGTGTCCCTTCTTTCGGCGGCCATGAATCTATCCTTTCTCGACATAGGCATAAGCGCTGTGGTTGTGGATGCTTTCAAAGTTTTCCGCCTCGATGCTGTACCAGGTGAAATTGTCGTCCGCGTTTAATTTTACCGCCACGCTCCGGACCAGATCTTCCACGAATTTCGGATTCTTATAAGCCTTTTCCGTGACAAATTTTTCATCCACCCTCTTCAGGAGGGAATATACCTCACCGCTTGCCGAATCTTCAACCATTTTTATCAGATCCTCAATCCAGAAAAACTTTTTAAAACGAACTTTTACAGTCACAATGCTGCGTTGATTGTGCGCGCCGAACGCGCTGATCTCCTTGGAGCAGGGGCACAGCGTGGTCACCGGGACGACCACACCCACCAGAAAGTCCGTCTTTTCCGCGCTGTTTTCGCCGGCAAACAAACAGCGGTACTCCATCATGCTTTTGGCTCTGGAAACGGGCGCCATTTTCTTCAGGAAGTACGGAAACTCGATTTCCATATGCGCGGACTGTGCGCGGAGCTTCTGCCGCATCTTTTCCAGGATGGTCTGAAACGTCTTGATGTTGATTTGCCCCCGAAAATCGTTGAGCACTTCCACAAACCGGCTCATGTGCGTGCCCTTGAAGTGATGGGGCAGGTTGACATACATGTTGATTGTGGCATTCACCGGCTGTGTGCCGCGCACACGATCCAGCACGATGATCGGGTATTTGATGTTTTTCACCCCGACCTTTTTGATGTCGATATGCCGGGAGTCTTTTTGGTTTTGAATATCAATCATCATAAAAAATGGGCAGTGGGCAATGGGCAATGGGCAATGGGCGATGGGCTATAGGTTATAGGTCCTTTGCCCTTCTCTTTACTTTCCCCCCCTATTGCCCCTAGCCTATCGCCTCTTGCCTTTCTCTTCAGCCTTCAGTCTTCAGCCTTCAGCCTTCAGTCTAATCTCCTATATACGTCACCGCCGCGCTTTCCGATTCCCACACCTTCACGCGCAGAACTTTTACATCGCTGTCTTTTGCCTGCTTCTGCATCTCGCGGTAAACATGGCGGGCGATATTTTCCGATGACGGATTGATTCCGGCAAAAAAGGGAAGGTCGTTGAGGTGCTGATGGTCCATCCGGCCGAGAATTTCCTTAAGCCATTTTTTAACCAGCCGGAAATCGATCAGAATGCCTTCCTCGTTTAACTCCCCTGCGCCGACCGCAACTTCCACTTTGAAGTTATGTCCATGTAATTCCTCACATTTCCCGCCAATCTCGGCAAGCAAATGCGCCGCTGAAAATGATTTAATAATAGCGACTTCGTACATTTTTCCCTCCGGGAATTTACATGGGAACCACTGGGCGAGGTTAATTAATCAACAGATTCCGTCGGCGTTTACCCGGAATCTTTTTAAGCTGGATTACCAAACGGAGCGCTTCATTCACCGCTTCATCATTGGGGAAATCTTTTGCCACGTCAGGCGATAGCAAAACCAGGTTTGTGCCTTGCGCATAACGATTGGCGTATTTGCCTTGTACGCCTTCCTTGAGCAGCGATGAAAGATCATATTCGGGACGAAGGTCATCATTTTTTTCGTCTATGGATTTCATTTTCATAAGCTTCACGTTCCTTTCTAGTCAGTTCCCTTGCGCTGATAATACGGGTTCGATCTCCC
>JAAZOZ010000441.1 GCA_012797505.1 Smithella sp.
CGGAACAGCCGTTAACATGCAGGAAGGCCGAGATATCTGGTACGAAGAACTGATGGCCAAAGCGGACCGCTACTGCAAACCCGAAGAAATGGACGCGGAAGATCCGCTGTTCATCCTTTACACCTCCGGTTCGACCGGACAGCCCAAGGGCGTCGTGCACACCCAGGCCGGCTACCTGCTGTACGCCTCCATGACGCAGCAGCTCGCTTTTGACGTTCGTGAAGAAGACACTTACTGGTGCACCGCCGATATCGGCTGGGTCACCGGCCACAGCTACGTTGTTTACGGCCCGCTTTGCAACGGCCATTCCAGCATTCTGTTTGAAGGCGTGCCCAATTATCCGGATTTCGGCCGGTTCTGGGCCGTCGTCGAAAAATACAATGTCAACAATTTCTATACCGCTCCGACGGCGATCCGCTCCATCGCCAAAGAAGGCGACAAATGGGTCGATATGCACGACATTTCCTCGCTGCGCGTTCTGGGGTCCGTCGGCGAGCCGCTCAACCCCGAAGCCTGGTGGTGGTACTACAACAAGATCGGCGGAGGCCGCTGCACGATTTCCGATACCTGGTGGCAGACCGAAACCGGCGGGCATATGATCCTGCCGCTGCCCGGCGCGATCGACATCAAGCCCGCCAAAGCCATGGTTCCGTTTTTCGGCATTGTCCCGGCGCTGATGGATGAAGAAGGAAAAGAAATCACCGGTCCCGGCAAAGGCGCCCTCTGCATTAAAAATTCCTGGCCCGGCATGGCCCGCGGTCTGTGGGATGACAAAGAAGGCCGTTTTGTCGAGAATTACTTCTCCCAGTTCCCCGGTTACTACTTCTCCGGCGACGGCGCGGAGCGCGACGCCGACGGCGACTATAAAATCACCGGCCGTGTCGACGACGTCATCAACGTGTCCGGCCACCGGCTGGGCACCGCGGAAGTCGAAGCGGCGCTGACTTCCCATCCGGATGTCGCGGAAGCGGCGGTGGTCGGATTCCCCCATGACATCAAAGGGCAGGGCATCTTCGCTTACGTTACGCTGAACAACAACGTGGAAAAGACGGATGAACTCAAAAAGGCCCTGATCGCCCATGTCCGCAAGGTGGTGGGACCGATCGCGTCGCCCGACCAGATTCAGTGGGCGGACGGTCTTCCCAAAACCCGCTCCGGCAAAATCATGCGCCGCGTTCTGAGAAACGTCGCCGCGAAAACCTTCGGCGACTTCGGCGATACCTCCACGCTGGCCGATCCGGCCGTTGTGGACGATCTGGTCGCCAACCGCAAGAAACTCGGCTAAAGACCCCCTTGTGCGGAGCAGCTGTAATGGTTCCGCATTAAAGTCCCTCCTTAAAAAGCCGTTCCCCGAAACCGGGGAACGGCTTTTTGCTCCTCCACGAGGACTTCAACCTGCGTGAACCCTTTTTCATAAGAATAGTTCACCGCGCAGTCGAGTCCTCTGAGCATCCGCTTCATCGAGATGTTGGTTGAATCGACGATGGATACAAACCGAGAAATCCCCTGCTCCCGGCCGATCGCAAATATCCTGGAGAGCATCTGTTTGCCGAGGCCGAAATGCTGCCAGTCGTCGCGCACCACAATCGCAAAGTCCGTGAG
>JAAZOZ010000442.1 GCA_012797505.1 Smithella sp.
ATCCGCGAAGCGAAAAAAATCATGGACGAAATCGAGGAGTTGGGCGGCATGGCCCGCGCCATTGAAACCGGCATGCCCAAGATGCGCATCGAGGAGTCGGCCGCCCGGCGGCAGGCCCGCATCGATCAGGGAAAAGACACCATCGTCGGTGTGAACAAATACAAAATCAAAGAAGAAGCCCCGATAGACGTTCTGGATATTCCCGCGAGCGTGCGCGACGAACAGATCGCGCGCCTCAGGGACATCAAGGCCCGGCGCGACGCCGCCGCGGTGCAAAAGGCCCTGGAGCGGATCACGCAGGTGGCCGAAAAGGGCGGCAACCTGCTTGACGCTTCCATCGACGCCGTGCGGCTGCGGGCCACGGTGGGAGAGGTTTCCGACGCCATGGAGAAAGTTTTCGGCCGGTATGTCGCCACCACGCGGGTGATTTCCGGCGCCTATTCATCCGAATACGGAGACGACGAGGTGATCCGGTCGCTTCGGGCGCGGACGGAGAAATTCCTGGAAAAGAACGGCCGCCGCCCCCGCCAGCTGGTGACCAAAATGGGGCAGGACGGCCATGACCGGGGGATCAAGGTGGTGGCCACGGCCTATGCGGATGTCGGCTTTGATGTGGACATCAGTCCGATGTTCCAGACGCCGGAAGAGGCGGCCAAAATGGCCATTGAAAACGACGTCCACGTGGTGGGTGTGTCCAGTCTCGCGGCGGGCCACAAGACGCTGGTCCCGGAGCTCATTGAACAGTTGAAGAAGATGGGAGGGGAGGACATCATCGTCGTGGTGGGCGGCGTCATTCCGCCTGCGGATTACGATTTCCTCTACCAGAAGGGCGTCAAAGGCATCTTCGGCCCCGGCACGGCCGTCACCGATTCGGCGGACCGGGTGCTGCAGTTGCTGGAAGAAAAATACGGATAACGACAAAACGGGCGGCCGCGAAAACGGCCGCCAGAAAAAACCAGTAAATTCGATCCCTTGCTGGAGGGTGGCGGCAGGAAACGATCGCGACCGTTCCCTGCCGCTAATTGACAACCAGCGCCTCTTCCGGGCACGTCAAGACGGTGTCTTCCTCGCTCTTGATGAGTGACGCCAGCATCGGGGCGGCGGGCAGAATGTTGTTGGCATAATAGCGCGCCGATGCAATCTTGCCCGCATAGAAGGCGTATTCTCCCTCATGGGGTTTCAGATCCTGCGACTTCTTTGCCGCGACGAAGGCCTGATCAAGCAGGCACATCGCCACATAGACGTACGCAAAGACAAACAGCGCCCTCTGGGCGTAAAGCGGAATGAGCCGGCGTTTATGCTCCATGTCGGCCCACCATTCGTTGTAAATCGCCCGGACCTCCTCCGCGGCGGCAAAGGCGGCGGCGAGGTTCTTCATTTCTTTTTCAAACCCTTTTTCGTTTTGATGAACCTCGATGAAATTCCCGATATCCTGCATCCAGGCGGCGAACGGCGCGCCTTCTTTCATCCGCATTTTCCGTCCGATGAGGTCGTTGGCATGGATGAACGATGTTCCCTCCCAGATCGTGAGAATCTTGGAATCGCGCAGATACTGCTCCACCGGATAGTCCAGCGTGTAGCCCACACCGCCCAGCACCTGGATCGCCTGTGCGATGACGCCCAGGGAAGCCTCCGACCCGTAGCATTTGACGATGGGCGTGAGAATTTCGGCAAACGAAGAGTAGCGTTTGGCTTTCTCCCTGTCGGAGGAGTTGCTTTCGATGTCCAGGTAGTAAAATCCCCGGAAGATCATGGCCCGGATGCCTTCCACGTGCGCCTTCATGTCCAGGAGCATGCGGCGGATGTCTTCGTGTTTGATGATGGGCACCCGCTCGGCGTTTTTTATGCCGAAGGGTCTTCCCTGGATGCGCTCGGTGGCGTACTGGGAGGCGAAGTAACAGGCGGCCGCGCCCTGCGTGTTGGCGTTGTGCCCCGTGCCGATGCGGGATTCGTTCATCATGTGGAACATCATGGCCAGGCCCTGCGAGCAGCCTCTGGCGTCGGGAGCGGGCCCCAGCATAATGCCGCGGCAGTTGTCGTCGTCGCCGAAGTTCAGAAGCGCCGTCGCCTGGGCATGGAGCCCCATCTTGTGTTCCAAGCCCGCCGTCGTCACGTCGTTGGACTCTCCCGGCGAACCGTCTTCATTGACCCAGTACTTGGGAACGATGTACAGGCCGATGCCGGGCGACCCCGGCGCCCCGCCTTCGGGGCGGGCCAGAAGCAGATGAATCGTATTTTCGCCCGTGCCCTGGTCGCCGGCGGTGATAAACATCTTCGTGCCCTTGATTTTCCAGATGCGCGGGTCGTCGGTCGGATAGGAGCGTGTGATGATGTCGCCCGTATCGGAGCCGAAGTTGGGTTCGGTGAGGCACATCGTGCCCTGCCAGGAGCCGTCGAGCATTTTGGGAACAAAACGGTCCCGGTCTTCCTGCGTGCCGAAGCGCAAAATCAAATTGGCCGCGCCGGACGTGAGTTTGATGCAGGAGGTCAGGGCCGGGCAGGCGGCGGTGTTCATTTCGGCGCAGGCCTTGTAAAGCACCAGCGGCATGCCGGTGTCCACCTTGATGCACTCGCTCGACGAACCCCAGCCGTTCTGCTGCAAAAACTGGTAGGCCTCCTTGAATCCCGGAACCGGCGTGACCGCGCCTTTTTCGAGTTTTACGCCGATCTTGTCGCCCGGCGCGTTGATGGGATTGACGACTTCCCGGGCGACCTTGTAGCCTTCGTTGAGCAGCAGGTCGATGTCGTCCAGCGAAAAGTTGTCACGGTAGCGGTCGCAGGCCAGGACCTCCCCGGTCGGCAGCCACTCCTTTAAAATAAATTTCAAATCCCGGACGTCGTATTTGAATTCCATTTATTTCTCCTTGCTTATCACTTCTTTTACCATTCACTACTCACCATCCACCATTCACTATTTGTCATGGTTCGACCAGCTCACCACTCGACCAGCTCACCACTCGACCAGCTCACCACTCGACCAGCTCACCACTCGACGAGCTCACCATGAAAACAACAGTGCAAAGCGACGAGTGGAAAGTGATGAGTAGAAAAAGGGAAACATCCTTCTCTTTCCACTCACCACTCGTTGCTCATTGCTTTTCACTTATTGTTTTTGCCCATCGCCCATGACCTGTTCTCTTCAG
>JAAZOZ010000443.1 GCA_012797505.1 Smithella sp.
CAGCTGCACCTGGTATGATTTCGCGCGCAAAATTCTGAAGGAAGCCCGCCTGGATCAGGTCGAATTGTCCCCGATGAAAACCGGCGAATTGCAGCGGGCGGCCAGACGACCGGCTTACAGTGTGCTGGGGATGCAAAAGTTTGTGGCCGCAACCGGCAAGACCATGCAGCCCTGGCAGCTCGCGTTTTCGGATTATTATTCGTTTGTCACCAGCAGGACCTGCATGAGCCCGCCGGGAACGGCTTGATAGGGCGGTGCGTCGGAATAGCCCCGGCATGCGCACACGGGAACAAGGGGTTGCAACCCCCTGCTCCAAGCGGATTTGCGGCAACCGATCCAGGCGGTCGACCGGCGGAAGGATTTTTAAAATGAATTCCAGAAGGACGTATGATATAATTACAACCAATCCCATCAGGATGGAGGTATCGCCCATGCGAAATATATTCAAGATTGTTTTCTGGGGTCTGATTCCCGCCGCGGCGCTGATGCTGCAGGGCTGCCTCGTTTCCACACCGTCCACGCTCATTTCGCCGGAAATCCGGTCTTTGTACGAAGGGGAATATAAAATTGATCCCTATATGAAGAAACATGTGCCGCTTTCGACGGCCGTCTTGCCCTTTGTCGATTTGTCCGGAAGCAAGGAAGGGGGAAATGCCATGCGGCGGGGCTTCTATAACCATTTCAGTTCCCTTCCCTTCAAAGACATGGAACTTTACAAAGTGGATGACCTGCTTGCGAAGGCGGGGTTGACCGACGCGGAGGCAGTCCGTAAAACCTCTCCGCAAAAACTGGGTGAAATTCTGGGTGTTGATGCGGTTGTTTTTGGCGAGGTATCCGATTTTGATAAATATTTTGCTGTCCTCTATTCGCAGGTTGCCGTGGGCGCGGAAGTCAAGATGTACGATACAAAAACCGGCAATTTTCTGTGGAGCGGCAAGCACAAGGTGCGCAAGCACGAAGGCGGCGTCTCCACGAACCCGGTCGGCATTATCGCCACGGTGATTGCGACCGCCCTGAATGTCCGCGATATTCAGCTGCTGCGCGCCAATGATGATCTGTTCCGCGACATGGTCAAGACCATTCCGACGCCGTCTCTGGCCCAGGCCAAGCGTCCTCCGGTCATTTCGCTTCTCACGCAGGACACCAAGGGGCTGCCGAAAAAGGCAGGCGATGAGATCAAAGTGGTCATTCAGGGAACACCGAACATGCAGGCCTCTTTCGACATCGGCCAGTACCGGAAACGCATCGAAATGCAGGAGGTTGAGCCGGGCGGTTATTACGGCGTCTATAAAGTGGTGCCGGGGGACAACATCGAAAAAGCCATCGTCACCGGCTACCTCACGGACGATTCCGGAAACACCGCCCACTGGGTGGACGCGATCGGATCCGTCACGCTCGACACCACTCCGCCGGATAACCCCACAGGCATTACATCAAAGGGAAGGAACCGGCTGGTGGCGCTGCGATGGGAAAAGAACACGGCGGCGGATCTGGCCGGGTATCTCATTTACCGCTCCGACACACCGCTGTCCGGCTACGTCCAGATTGGCAAGACGGAGTTGAATGAATATAGCGATGCCGATCCGAATCTGGCAAACTCCCGGACGTACTATTACCGGATTTCGGCCGTGGATTTCGCCGGCAATGAAAGCCGGATGGCGCAGGCGCAGGGCATGCCGATCGCACCCGGGCCGACGCCGGTTTCCGGGATCATTGAAGCGGACACCACCTGGTATTCGGGCGCCAGCCCCTACATTCTGGAGTCCAATGTCACGGTTAAAGACAAGGCGCTTTTAACCATTGAGCCGGGAACGGAAATTCAGTCCAAAGGCGGAGCGCTGATTGTCGAGGGGCGGATTTCAGCACGGGGCGACAACGACAGCATCATCCGCTTTGACTCGGCGGAGGAAAACCAACTCTGGCCGGGCATTTCGTTTGCCAGCGTGAAGGACCGGGAAAACCATCTGGCGTTTGTCCGCGTGCGAAACGCGCGAACCGCCGTTTTATGTCAGGCCTCGTCGCCCACCATTGAGAAATCCGAGTTTACGCAAAACCAGGAAGCGATCCGGATTCAGGGAGCCTTTTCCAAACCGATCATCAGCAAGAATGCGCTTTATAAAAACAAGGGCGTCGTCATTTCCGTCAGCGATGGGGCCGCGCCGCGCATTGTGGAAAACACCATTAACGACAACGACAATACCGGATTGATGCTCTCTTCCTCAGCCGCGGAAATTTCGCAAAACACAATCACCAGAAACAAAAATAACGGCATTGTGGTCAAAGGCGCGCCAGCCGTCATTTCCCAAAACAACCTGGTGGATAATCAGCCATACAACCTGTTTGGCGAGATGAAAGGCGCTCCGGCAAAGGCGCTGAACAACTGGTGGGGCAGCGCAAAAATGGCGGTTGTCCTGTCCGGAATCCACGGGCGGGTCGATGTCGGCTCCGTGCTGGACGGACCGTACCCGCAGGGCAAGGCGCTGGCCGTGCCGATCCTGGATAAAAAGCTCGAAGGCGCGATCCAGGCGGATGCCTATCTGATTTTATCACACAGCCCCTACCGCGTGGCCAAAGACGTGGTCATTGACGGAGGCGCCACCCTCTACATCGAACCCGGGGTGGTTGTCGAATTCGAACAGGGAACGTCCTTCATTACCCAAAACGGCGGCATGGTCGCGAGGGGAACCAGGGAAAAACCGATTACCTTTACCGCCGCTTCTTCTTCACCCGCTCCGGGCTTCTATGTCAGCGCCGTGCGGTTTTCCGAATCCACCAAAGTCAACAGCGCTTTTGCCTATTGCATCGTGAAATACGCGACAACCGCTTTTGATGTTTATACGGGATCGCCCGAAATCTCCTACAGCTACATTGCGCATGCCTCGCAGAGCGCCGTTTATTGCCGTAAAGACGCCGCCCCGGTCCTTTCCTACAACACCTTTGCGCAAAATCAGGGCGAAGGCGCCGTCAAATGCGTGGGCTCGGCCAATCCGAGAATTTTTCAAAACAACTTCATCGACAACGCCGTGGCCGTGCAGAGCTTTTCGTCGATTTACATCGACGCCCGCAACAACTGGTGGGGCAGCGCTCCTCCCGATCCCAAAATTTTCTGGGGAGAGAACATCAATACGAAACCGTGGCTGGAACAGGCCAACCCGGAGGCTTTTACGGAAAGACGTTGACACCGGCAGGTTATTTGCCTATAGTCCCGCAGACTTGAAAACGGAGTGCTGTGGGTGATTTATTTCCGCAACGTCAGTTTGTCTTTTCTGGATAGACACCTGTTCGACCAGATTTCCTGGACGATTCATCCCAAAAGCCGCATCGGGTTGGTGGGCGATAACGGCGCGGGCAAAACAACCCTTTTTCGTGCCATCCTCGATGAGGTGCGCCTCGACTGCGGCCTGATCGAAATCCCCGGCCGGAAGCAGAAAAAAATCGGCTATCTTCCGCAGGACTTAGTCGAGCTGGAAGCCACCGGTCTGATCGAATTCCTTCGCCGGAAAAGCGGCATCGCCCAATTGGAAGAAGACCTCCGCACCCTGGAGCGGCAAATCTCACAGATTCAATCCGACACGAGTGAATACGGCGAGCTTTCGCGCCGCTATGCGCAGGCGACGGCCGAATTTTCCGCCCGCGACGGATACGCCTTTGAATCCCGGGCCAAACAAATCCTCAAAGGGTTCGGCTTCCGCGAGAGCGATTTTGACAAAACCTGCGACGTGTTTTCCGGCGGTTGGAAAATGCGCATTCTGTTGACTTCCATCTTGCTTTCCCAACCGGACATCATGCTGCTGGACGAACCGACCAACCACCTCGATACGGAAAGCATGGAATGGCTGGAAAGCTACCTGAAGGACTACCCCGGCACCATTCTGGTCGTGTCCCACGATCATTTCTTCCTGGATAAAATCGCCACGCAAATTGCGGAACTGGCCAACCGCCGCATTCACCTGTATTCGGGCAACTACACCTATTACCTGGCAGAAAAGGAGCGACGGCGCGAAGCGCTGAAAAAAGAGATGGAACTGCAAAAAGCGCAGATCAAAAAAATTGAAGATTTCGTGGAGCGGTTCCGCTACAAGGCCACCAAAGCGTCGCAGGTGCAAAGCCGCGTCAAAATGCTGGAGAAGTTCAGGGACATTCAGCCGGAAGGCAGCGCCAAAAGCGTCGTCATGAAATTCCCGGAAGGCAAAAAAAGCGTGAAGGAGGTGGTCGCGGTTTCCGACCTGGGCCACGCCTACGGCGATCTGACGGTTTTTTCCGGTTTGAATTTTTCGCTTTTCCGGGGCGAGAAAGTCGCCTTCGTGGGCGTGAACGGATCGGGAAAATCCACGCTGTCAAGGCTTTTGAGCCTCTCGGAAAAGCCTTCCCACGGCTCTGTTACGTACGGAGACGGAGTGAACATGGCTTTTTTTTCACAGGAAAGCTCTCAAAACCTGCATTATGCAAACACGATCTGGGAAGAAGTTCAGGCGGTTCCGACGTCCGCCGACGATCAGACCAAACGCAACCTGCTGGGAGCGTTTCTTTTTTCAGGAGACGATATTTTCAAACCCGTCGGCGTTCTGTCCGGCGGTGAAAAATCACGTCTGGCGCTTTTAAAAATCATGCTGCTCGACACCAACTTCCTGGTGCTGGATGAGCCGACCAATCATCTGGACATCAAAACCAAAGACGTTTTTCAAAATGCCCTGCTCCATTATTCCGGAACGGTGGCCATCGTTTCCCACGACCGTTACTTCCTGGATCGCCTGGTCAACAAGGTTTTTGAGCTCAAGGATGGGGAGATCAGGGCTTACGCCGGCAATTATTCCTACTTTATTGAAAAGCGCGCCGAGCGGACACAGGACACTGGACAGCAGCATCGTCGCGACCGGGCGGCCGTGGACAGGACGCTTACCGCAAAAGACAAAAAAAGACTGGAAGCGGAAGAACGCAACCGCCTGTCGAAAATCAAAAACGGTTTAAAGAGGCAGCTGGCGGAGGTGGAAGCAAAAATCACAGACCTTGAATCCCGAAAGGCTGCCAATGAAAATTCCCTGTGTGATCCTCAAACACACAAAGATGCAGGTAAAATCAAAGAGCTTCAGATCGATCTGAAGGCCTTTGAAAAAGAGCTTGCTCAAGCCTACCGCCTGTGGACGGAATTGAGTTGCAAACTGGAAGAGACTGATTCCGCCGGCTCCGCCTGATTTCAAATCAAGATCAAGCGTTCCCTTTTTGGCGTCGTTGATTTCCTTCATGGATGTGCAGGGAACGGTTTAAAATGGTTCCCTGCGAGCTGCCGTGCTTTTCATGCCCCGTCCAGACCCGAGCGTTCCATGTGCTGATACCAGGTGGCCGGATCGACCAGAAATTCTTCCGTGTC
>JAAZOZ010000444.1 GCA_012797505.1 Smithella sp.
ACCTGAAGATGTCCACCTCCACGGCCGATTCCATCCGGATCAACGAAACGAAGGAAGCGGCGATTGTGATTTCAGCAAGCGGCATGTGCAACGCAGGAAGGATCAAGCACCACCTGCGCCACAATCTGTGGAAACCGGGCGCCAGCATCGTCTTTGTCGGCTTTCAGGCCCAGGGAACGCCGGGCCGCAGGATTGTGGACGGCGCGAAAAAAATCCGCATTTTCAACGAGGACATCGCCGTGGCGGCCAAAGTCTATACCATCAACGGCTTCTCCGCCCACGCGGGCCGGGATCAGCTGCTTGCCTGGCTGCAAAATTTTCAATCCAAAACCATGCAGGTTTTTCTGGTCCACGGCGAATACTCCGCCCAGGAGCATCTGGCGGGCCTGATCCGGGAAAAGTTCGGCCTGTCCGTAACCGTGCCGGAGTATCTGGAAGAAATCCTTCTGAAGCCGGGCGCCCGCGTAAAGGAAATTCCGCCGCCCGCAGGCGCTGCCCCAGACGCGGGACTCCCGCCGCTCCTGGCCGATCTGAAAAGGAGGCTGGACGACATGGGCGCCGGAATGGGGAAACTTCAATCCCTGCCCGCATCCCGTCAGGCAGAAATCGCCGAACTGCTGCGTCAGACCGCGGCCAGTATCGAGAAAATTAATAAAAGCAACGAGTAACAAGCGGTCGGGGGAAAACGGGTAATTCAAAATGAGTCGGAAAGTTTTTCTTTATTCGACATTGTAGGGCAATTGAAAATTGCCGGCAACGATCCCTGGCACAGTAATGTCTTCATCAAGAGATTCCCACCGCAACGCGAAACCGTTCAGGCGCAGCGTTACTTCTTTCAATGTTTCTTCCGATGCAGCGGCCAGAAGCTTAAAACGGTTTGCCGGGAAGCCGATGATGCGTCCGTCCGTAAGCTCAATATAAACAGTCCTTTTTTCCGCCCATGCCCTTATCGCGGACGGCTCGACAGATTCATTTTTCATGACTAAAGTACTCATGAAATTTATCCTCCAGAAAGTCGCGGTATTCGAAAATTTTCCTCTCGATATCACGAATGTTTTGCGGTGAAATACCCCTGTTGCGCGCCAATCGAACAGGATCCAGCCAAAATTTACATTCGCCATCCGGCATTGCCACGTGGATATGAGGCGGCTCATTACCTTCATCGGAGTAAAAATGAAATCTGTATGGCCCTAATTTCATTACCGTTGGCATAATTTACGATAACAATAATGAAGGCAGGTGTCAACAGAAGATTGGCCCGAAATACTAGAATAAAGAGGGGGTGCGGCATTCGCACCCCCTCTTTTTGGTTCATGATGAAACTGAAAGGCTAGACGGTGAATCCGAGGTCAACCATTTCCATCGCGGATTTGTCGTTGGCCTTGATGGCTGCGCAGCGCGCCTTGACCGTGGTCACGGCTTCGTTGATGAAGAATTTAGCCGAGGCGATCTTGCCCGCGTAGAAGGCGGCTTCCTGATTTTCACGCTGGAGGCCGATCTTCTTGCCGATCGTGACGAGGCCTTTTTCCTCGTACATGGCGTTTAGTTTTTCCTGGGCGATGCCGGCTGCGTCGAGCAGCAGATATCCGACCACCATGTCGCCGAAGATGTCCAGGTATTTTCCGGCGTTGTAAATCGGGGCGATGAAATCGCCGCCTTTGCCGGCCGCGGCAAAGAACATGGCCACTTCAAATACGGCGTTGGAAGCTTCT
>JAAZOZ010000079.1 GCA_012797505.1 Smithella sp.
AAGACTAAAAACATCAGCATCGTTCTGTATAAACCCAAGTACGCGGGCAATGTCGGTTCGGTGGCCCGGGCGGCCAAAAATATGGGGATCAGGAACATCGTGGTTGTCGGGGAAACCGGTCTGGACCGCGAAGAAATGGAGCGGCGCTCGACGCATCTGGCCGCGGATGTCCTGGATCAGATCCGGTATTGCGATGCCATCGAAGAGGCGCTGGGCGGTTTCCACTATATCGTGGGCACCACCGCCCGTCTGGGCAAGGCCCGGGGGCCGTTTGTTTCGCCGCGGGCGGAAGCGCTCAAGATCGCCGGTCTGTCGCAAAAAAACCAGATCGCGCTCCTGTTCGGCCCGGAAGACACGGGGCTGGCCAACGAGCAGCTTCGCCTGTGCCACAGCGTGGTCACGATTCCGACCTCGCGCGAATTTTCCTCGCTGAACCTGTCCCAGGCCGCGATGATTCTCTGCTATGAGATCTTCACCGTTTCGCCGGACGAGGGAGGAGTGTGCCAAACAGCGCAGAAACTGGCGCTTGCCTCCGAACTGGAGGGGATGTACGGCCAGATTCGGGAACTGCTGACCAAAATAGGCTTTTTGAATCCGGAGAACCCGGAATACTGGATGCTGGATGTGCGGCGCTTTTTTTCGCGCACCGGGCTCCTGTCGCGGGAAGTCAAGATGATTCGCGGCATTTGCCGCCGGTTGGAGTGGCATGCGATGAACAAAAAAACTTGACTTTGGTGCTGATTTGTCATGAAAGGAAACCCCTGAACGTTACACAACCGCGGCACCTTGAAACCGCAAAATGGAGGGATTTATCATGAGGAAGATTTTTTCGTTTACCGGCGCAAAAAAGATTGTTTTCGGCAGCGGATCGCTGGCCGCGCTGGCCGCGCATGTCAAAGAACATCATGGACAAAAGCCGCTGGTGGTCATCGATAAAAATCTGGCGAAGACGGGATTGCAGGAAAAAATCGCCGCTCTCCTGTCATCCGACGGGATCAAGGTTGCCTTTTTTGACAAGGTGGAGCCGGAGCCCCGCATTGAACTGGCGGATGAAGGGGCGGCGCTGGCCGTCAAAAACAAATGCGACATCGTGATCGGCATCGGCGGAGGCTCGGCAATGGATGTGGCCAAGGCCGTTGCGGTCATTGCGACGAATAAAGGCGAGGCCGCGGATTATCTGGGCCTGAATAAAGTTCCCAAGGCCGGGCTGCCTAAAATCATGATTCCCACCACCGCCGGAACCGGCAGCGAAGTGACCTTTACGGCCGTTTTTGTCCGGAAGAACCTCAAAAAGAAGGAAGGCATGAACAGTCCGTATCTGTATCCGGAACTGGCGCTTCTGGACCCGGAACTGACGCTGTCGCTGCCGCCCGCGCCCACGGCGCAGACGGGAATGGACGCCTTGTGCCATGCCATCGAGTCCTACACCTCGATCAACGCCTCGCCGATGAGCGAGATGTTTTCTCTGGAGGCGATTTCGCTCATTGCGGAAAACCTGCGCGCCTGCGTTCATGACGGAAAAAATATCGCCGCGCGCGAAAGGATGCTTCTGGGCAGCCTCTACGCGGGCATCGGGCTGGCCAACGCAGGGGTGACGGCGGTTCATTCCCTGTCTTACCCGCTGGGCGGCAGGTTCGGCGTCAGCCACGGTCTGGCCAACACGATTCTGCTGACGCCGGTGATGGCCTTTAATCTGCCCGGCGCCGTGGAAAAGTTTGCCGATATCGCCGACGCAATGGGCGAGTGCACGGAAGGACTGTCCGATCGTGAAGCCGCGCGCTTGGCGGTGGAAGCCGTGGAGGAGCTGATCGGGGATTGCGGCATCGACGCCGCGATTCGGGATTTCGGCGTGAAGGAAAGTGATTTTCCGGCGCTGGCGGATGTGGCGATGACGGTGGCCCGGCCGCTGGAGAACAATCCCCGCAAGATGACCAAAGAAGACATGATCGCGATTTACGCGGAAGCCTATTAAAGGAGGAGTGTATGGCAGGGGCTGAACTGATCGGTCAGGAAGAAATCAAGGAAGTGATGGACGTGCTGGAAACCGGCGTCCTGATGCGCTATGGGTTTGATAAGGAAAGAAAAGGCGTCTTCAAGGTGCGCCGGCTGGAAGAGGAGTTCGCGCAGTACTGCGGCGTCAAATACGCGCTGGGCGTGACGTCCGGTTCGTCGGCGCTGAAAGTCGCATTGACCGCGATGGACGTGGGCCCCGGCGACGAAGTGCTGGTGCCGGCCTTCACGTTCCTGGCGACATATGAAGCGGTTCTGGAAGTGGGCGCGATTCCGGTGATGTGCGACATCGACGACACGCTGAATTTCGATCCCGGGGAAATCGAGAAGAAGAAAACGCGCTACACCAAAGCGGTCATTCCCGTTCACATGTGCGGCTCTGCGGCGAAGATCGACAAGATTATGCGGATCGCCCGCAAAAACAAGCTGATGGTTCTGGAAGACAACGCCCAGGGTTGCGGCGCGAGCTTCAAAGGCAAAAAGCTCGGCGGCTTCGGCGATATGGGCATCTTCAGCTTCGACTATTACAAGACCCTGACGACCGGCGAAGGCGGCATGGTGATCACGAACAATAAAAAACTGTATCTGCGGTCGGAGTGGTACTCCGACCACGGCCACGACCACAATCCCAAGGTCAGCCGTGCGCTGGAAGGCCGCACCATCCTGGGGTTTAATTACCGCATGAATGAACTGCAGGGAGCTGTGGGTCTGGCCCAGCTGCGCAAGCTGGATTATATCGTTGCCGAACAGAAGAAAAACAAGGCCGTCATCAAAGAAGCGCTGGCGCGCGTGCCGGGCGTAAAATTCCGGACGCTGCCGGACCCGGCAGGGGATTCGGCGACGTTTCTGGCGTTCAATCTGCCCGAAGAAAAAGAGGCGCTGAAGTTCCAGAAGCTTTTGTCCGCGGGCGGTCTCGACACAACGTGCTACAAGAACAACAAATGGCACTACGTTCCCAACTGGGAGCACTTTCTGGCGTTTTCTACGGCCAATTCCAAGAAATACCCGTTTGCGGACAAGGCCAACAAGGGTAGGGTGAAGTATTCCCGCAAAAGCATTCCTTTCGCGGAAGACATTTTAAGCCGCACGCTGGTGATGGGGATTGCCGTCCGCATGAGCGGGGAAAGACTCGGCGCGATCACCAAAGCGATCGAAAACGCCGCGAAAAATATGTAACATCTTTTCAACCTTCCACTTCGGCGCCCCGCTCCAGAAGAAGAGCGCGCAGCACGGACCGGTGGCAGTGTTCTTCGTCGGCGCAGTAGCAGCCGATGGAAAAATTCGTCTGATGCGACAGTGCGGCCAGCAGGTCCAGCGTTCTGCTGTTTTCCGGCGTTGTCATTTCGGCGCGGAATTTTCGGAAAAACGCCTTCCAATCAGCTTGGGTTTTTGCCTGTTGTCCCTGTTTCATCGTTTCCGGGCATGGGGAGAGGTTGGGGAACCAGACATCATACCAGTTTTGCCTGGAATACTCGCTTTTGGGAACGCCGCGCGGAGGCCGCCGGACCGTTCCGATGCGAAGACCTTCATTTGGACTTCTGCTGGTTCCCAGACGAACGATGCAGATGCTCATATTGCCTCCCTGCGGTTGTAAAACGGCCGATGCTTTTTTAAAATCCGATTGAATTCTTATAGGATTTTCAAGAATCATTGTCAACAGCGGATGGCGATCGGCACAGGCTAGAACCGCAAAGGATCATCCGGTTGATGCGTAGCTTCCTGAAATGTTGGGTTCAAGCTTTTTCACACACATGCGACAGTTCAATCAGAATTCAACAACGCCTATTGCTATTTTTTTATTGCTGAAGTAAGAAAAATTAGTTCATCAAATAGGGGTTTTGCTGTGCAAACCATGCCTATAAGAATCTTCTTTGCCCTGTTTTTGCTTGTCCTCACTTGCCCATTTACCTTGACAGCCTCGGAGTTGCGTACAGCTCTCGTCATCGGCAATGGCGCTTACAGCTCAGGCCCTCTGAAGAATCCGGTGAACGATGCCACGGACATGGCCGCGGCTCTTAAAAAGGCGGGCTTTACAGTATCCCTTAAGAAGAACGCGAAACTTCAGGAGATGGAAGAGGCTATTGAAGGTTTCGGAAACAGTCTCAAACGCGGCGGCGTGGGATTATTCTACTTTGCCGGCCACGGGGTGCAGGTAAACGGTGTCAACTATCTTCTGCCTATCGGAGCGAAGATCAACAAAGAATCGGACGTAAAGTATCAAGCCGTCGATGCCAATAGAATTCTTGATGAGATGGCCAGTGCAAACAACGGCCTGAATATCGTGCTGCTCGACGCCTGCCGGGATAATCCCTTTGCGAAGAGTTTTCGGAGTGCTTCACGCGGGCTCGCGATCGTGAGTTCCGCTCCCACGGGTACGTTTATTTCGTATTCGACAGGTCCCGGCCAGGTGGCGAGGGATGGGGAGGGACGGAACAGTCCTTACACAGGTGCGCTGCTTCACTACATGAGGGAACCGGGAATCCCGATCACCGACATGTTTATGAAGGTCCGTCAGAAGCTGCGCCGGGAGACAGGGCAGGTCCCATGGGAACTTTCCTCGCTGGAAGGCAAGTTCTTCTTCGTCTCGGGAAAAAGCGGATTGGCTGATGGGACGGCAGTGCTCGAAAGAAAGACCGCTGCCGATAATGAGCTGCAGGCCGAACGTGCAAAACTGGAAGCCGAGCGTACAAACCTGCAGAAAGAAAAAGACCTCCTTGAACAGCGGAAAGTCTTGGAAGAAGAAAGGCAGAAGCTTGAAGCGGAGAAAAAACAGATGGCCTCGATCAAGCCGCCCATACCTGCAATGAGCAAAGAACTCCGTCGGGATGGCCGATTCATCGCATATGATAACGGAACGGTTCTCGATACAAAGACGAATCTGATGTGGGCGGCAAAGGACAATGGTTATATGATCAAATGGAGCGATGCAAAGAAGTATTGCGAAGCATACCGCGGCGGTGGCTATACCGATTGGCGGATGCCGACAGCGGATGAGCTGGCGGGGCTCTATGATCAAAGCAAGAATCAAAAAGATGAATCTCGACCTGAACCTGGTAATGGGGTGCATCTTAACGACCTGATTGATTTGACCCACAGTGTCATCTGGGCTTCCGATAAGCGCGGTGTTGATGAAGTCGCCTACTTCAATTTCTCCTATGGCAGTAAAATGTGGTGGCACGAGCACTCCCGGAACGATGCTCATGCTATCCCGGTGCGTTCTGTTTCCAAGCAATCGGCAGCCAATGAGATCGGCCGGGATAGCAGCTTCATCAGTCATGGAGACGGAACCGTTACGGACACGAAAACCGGACTGATGTGGGCGGCAAAAGGCAACAAGAGCAGTTTGGACTGGGAGAGCGCCAAGGCCTATTGCGATAATTACCGTGGCGGCGGATATACGGACTGGCGAATGCCGACGCAAAGCGAGCTCGCGGGTTTGTATGAACCGGAGCGAGCCATCCGCTGGAAGGTCACCCCATTAATTGATGTTCCCGATGAATGCTGGGCTAACGAAACACGGAGCATTGAAGCCGCCTACTTCGCTTTCCTTAATGGCGGACGGGGCTGGCGTCATCACAATCTTTTCAAGATCGGGGCGCTCCCCGTACGATCGCTGATAGCGAAAAAGGAGAGCCGTTTTATTGATCATGGCAACGGAACGATTACGGACACCAAAACCGGTCTCATGTGGGCGGCGAGAGACAATGGGGAGAGTATTCACTGGCCGAAAGCCAAAAAATATTGTGAGGATTTTTTTCTTGGCGGTTATCGGGATTGGCGGCTCCCGACGACAGCTGAACTGGCCGGGCTGTATGACAACAATAAAAGATATAAAGCTCTCGGCCGTTTTCCCGTGAACTTGACGGAGCTGATCGGGATATCGGACTGCTCCACCTGGACATCGGATTCACGAGGCGCAGAATCCGCCGATTTTGACTTTTGCAATGGCAAGCAGGGGTGGTGGGACCGGAATTATTTCGTCAAGCCGGTGCTTCCAGTACGTTCTGCAAAATAAACTATTTGGGCATAAGGTCGTCACTTACAACATTTCTCTTGTTATTCTGCAATTTATTTGGAAAGTGATCGCCGTCTGTTAGTAGTGAAAGCGTTGGTCAATAACCCACTGATTGCCAAAAGTAAACATCAACCGGATGAACCGCAAATATTACCGGTTCAATGACACGGGTGCATTGAACGAACGATTCAACGAACGATTTGAGGATGAGGGAAGTGATGAAAAAGAACGGAATATCAAAATGGCTGTTTGCACAGGCGATGGTTGTGCTGCTGCTGTGGCCGGCAACCGCTCTTTGCGCGGCCGGAGAGGATCGGGTGCTGGAAGCGGCCCGGCAGAAGGTTGCCGGAGAATTGAACCGGTTGGACGAAGGCCTTCGCGAGGCGGCCGCGGCGCTGGGGAAAACCGGACTTATCGGCCAGAATGCGAGGCCGGTTCTTGCTTCGCTGTGCCGGAAGTTCGACTATGCGGTGGACTGCGCGGCCGTAAATCTTCAGGGCCGTATGGCGGTGGTCGAACCGGAAGTCTTCCGGCGGTTCGAGGGGAAAGATATTTCCGGACAGGAACAGGTACGAAGAGTTTTAAAAACGGGAAGTCCGGTATTGAGCAGCGTCTTTTTTTCGGTGGAAGGGTTTCCGGCGGTGGATGCGGAATACCCGGTCGTGAGTCCGGATGGGAAAAGGATCGGTTCCGTGAGCGTTCTTTTTCAGCCGGAGAAGTTTCTCGGCGGCATTTTCGTTCCTCTGGTGCGGCAAACTTCCGTCGAGATATGGGCCATGGAAGAAGGCGGTTTGATTTTGTATGACGCGGATGCGTCACAGATCGGATTGAACCTGTTTACTTCCGGGCGCTACCAGCCTTACGCCGGGCTTCCGGCACTGGGAAAAAGAATTGCCGCGCAGCCGCAGGGAAAAGGGGTTTACGAATTCACGGCCGGCCGGTCTGCAAATGTTGTACGGAAGAGCGCCTTGTGGAAAACCGTGTCCCTTTACGGCACGTCGTGGCGTTTAGTGGCCGTCACGGTGGAGCATCCGGCTGGAAAGGCGAAATAGGACCCGTGGCTGCCGCGCGTTTTTCCCCCGGTTAATCTTTGACGATTCTTCCCATCTTCTGATATATCCACCCCATGAAAAAATTGAATCCGGAGTCTTTACCCTCGTCCATCCCGGCCGGAAACACCGATCCGGGCCCGATCGTTGACTTTGCGCATCTGGCTTCGGTCATGGCCCCCGAAGCGACCGACGACTTTCTGCATCCGCCTTACGGTTTTTCCGCCGCGGATGAAGAAGATCTGTACACCACCGGTTACCTGCAGCGGTTTTTTTTAAGGTGCTGATCCGGATATCGGCCCCTCCTGTTGCCACGGGAATCCGCAAGGAGGTTGCTCATGAAAAAAATATATGATACACGACCGTCCATGCTTCAAGAAGGAAGGTGACCGTGTCCCGGAGAACTGGAATTGTTAAGGATGGCCGATACTTGCAGCATGCAACCGGCATGGATCACCCGGAAAGCCCCGAGCGGCTGGCGGCTGTTTATGAGATGCTGGACAACCCGCACATGTCCTGGAAATATGAAAGCATTGAACCCCGCGAGGCCACTCACGAAGAAATCGCGTATGTCCATACGCTGCCTTACATTCGGGAGATTGCCGGCACCGCCGGGAAGGACTGCGTTTTTCTCGATTCCGATACCATTGCCGGGCCGGAAAGTTATGAAATCGCCAAACTGGCCGCAGGCGGCATGCTCAACGCCATCGACGCCGTCATGACCGGAAAGGCGGACAACGCTTTTGCGTTTGTGCGCCCTCCCGGCCATCACGCGGGCGCCGGAAATTCCGAAGGCTTCTGTATTTTTAATAATATTGCCATCGGCGCGATGCACACCATGAAAAAGCACGGCTTGAAAAAAATCCTGATTGTCGATTGGGACCTGCATCACGGCAACGGGACACAGAAAATGTTTTATTCCGACCGGCGGGTTTTATATTTTTCCACGCATCAATATCCCTATTATCCGGGTACGGGAAGCCTGCTGGAAATCGGCGAGGGCCAGGCGCTGGGCTATACAGTGAATGTTCCTCTCCGGCGTGGAGCGGTCAACGGGACGTTCGTCTCGGTGTTTCGCAGGATTCTGGAGCCGATTGCCAATGCCTTTGCGCCGGAGTTGATTCTGGTCTCCGCGGGCTACGACATTTACTACCAGGATCCGCTGGGCGGGATGCGCGTCACGCCCGACGGATTTGCGGCAATGGCACGTGTATTGCTCAATATTGCCGACCGGAACTGTTCAGGGCGCGTGGTCGCCGTCCTGGAAGGCGGCTACCATACTGTGGGGCTGGCCCGTTCGGCAAAGGCGACACTGGAAGAGATGTTTGACGAAACGCATTGGACGGACCGGAAGCTGGAAGATTTGGAGCAGCATGCCGACGAGGAAAACAAACCGGTCATTCAATCGGTGATCAAGGGCATGCGGCCCTACTGGAATGTGTTTTAGGAGGAGATTTTGAAGCTCAGCACAGCGGACGTCGAATACGTCGCCAAATTGGCGCGACTGGAAGTATCGGAGGCGGAAAAGGAAAAGTTGACCGCCCAGATCAACGACATTTTGCGCTACATCGATCAGCTCAACGAGCTTGACACGATGGGGGTGGCGCCGATGAGCCACGCGATTGCCGTGACCAATGCGTTTCGCGAAGACCGGGCGGCTCAATCCCTCGAGCCGGGAGACGCGCTGGCCAACGCGCCGGATGCGCGCGGCGAATTTTTCCGGGTTCCCAAGGTGATTGAATGACGCGCGCGGAGAAAGCGCCGCCCGCGCGGCGGTTTAAGCCGGTTTCCGGATAAAATTTCACACAAACGTGCCATCGGGCCGTAAAAAGAACACAATTGTGTCAACCCCCATTTTGTTGAGGCGTTTATGGAGTTACATCAGTTCACCATTCATGCGCTGCAGGAAAAAATTCGAAACGGCGAGGTTTCGGCCCTGCAGATTGCTGAATCCGTTTTTTCGCGCATCGATGCCGTGGAAGGCCGTATCCATTCCTACATCCGTCTGATGAAGGAAGAAGCAATGGCTTCCGCCGCCCGGGCGGATGAGGGCATTCAAAAAGGGGATATTCAGCCTTTAACCGGCATCCCCATCGCCCTCAAGGACATTGTCTGCACCCGCGGCATTCCAACCACGTGCGGCTCGCGCATGCTGCATCAATTTGTGCCGCCTTACAATGCGACGGCGGTGGAAAAGCTGGCTGCGGCAGGCGCAATCTTTGTCGGCAAGGCCAACATGGACGAATTCGCCATGGGGTCCTCCACGGAAACCTCGTACTTCGGTCCCACGCGCAATCCCTGGGACCTGGAACGCATTCCGGGCGGTTCCAGCGGCGGCTCGGCCACGGCGGTGGCCGCCGACGAATGCATCGCCTCCATCGGCTCCGATACGGGCGGCTCGATCCGCCAGCCGGCGGCGCTTTGCGGTGTCGTCGGAATGAAACCGACGTACGGCCGGGTGTCGCGTTTCGGCCTGATTGCCTTTGCCTCTTCGCTCGATCAGATCGGGCCCTTGACCAAGGATGTGGAAGACTGCGCGATCATGATGAATGTCCTGGCCGGTTACGACCCGAAAGAATCCACCTCGGTCAAAGCGGAAGTCCCCGATTACCGGCAGTTTGTCGGCCGCGATATCAAAGGGTGGAAAATCGGCATTCCCAAAGAATATTTCATCGATGGCATTGACCCGGAAGTTTCCGCCGCCGTCGCCAAGACGATTGAAACGGTCCGGCAGTGCGGCGCTTCCATTGTGGAGATTTCGCTCCCGCACACGAAGTACTGTGTGGCCGTGTATTACATCATCGCGCCGGCGGAGGCCTCCTCCAACCTGGCGCGCTACGACGGCGTCCGGTACGGTTTCCGGGCGGCCGATGCCCGGGACCTGTCCGAGATGTATCAGAAGACCAGAAGGCAGGGATTCGGCGCGGAGGTCAAGCGCCGCATCATGATTGGAACCTACGCTCTGTCCGCCGGATACTACGATGCTTACTACGGCAAAGCCTCGCAGGTGCGGGCGCTGATCCGCCGGGATTTCGACGAGGCTTTTGCCCGATGCGATGTCGTCCTCACGCCCACGACGCCGACGCCCGCTTTTAAAATCGGCGAGAAAACAGACGATCCGCTGCAGATGTATCTTTCCGACATTTTTACGATCTCGGCCAATCTGGCGGGGATTCCCGGCATCTCCGTGCCGTGCGGCTTCAGCACATCCGGGCTGCCGATCGGCGTCCAGTTCCTGGCGGGTCATTTTGAGGAGGGGAAGCTGCTGCAAGCGGCTTCGGCGTATGAAAAAAGCGCCGCCGTGGAAAAAAGGAGGCCTGCTTTATAATGGATTTTGAAACGGTCATCGGGTTGGAAGTTCACGCCCAGCTTTTAACGGACACGAAAATTTTTTGCAGCTGCTCCACTCAATTCGGCGCGGCGCCCAACAGCCACGCCTGCCCGGTTTGTCTGGGCATGCCGGGCGTTTTGCCGGTGCTCAATAAAAAAGTCGTGGAGTACGCCATGAGGATGGCGCTGGCGACGCACTGCGCCATCAATCCCCAAAACGTCTTTGCGCGAAAGAATTATTTTTATCCCGATCTGCCGAAGGGCTACCAGATTTCGCAGTATGCCTATCCCCTGGCGGAGCACGGTTACATCATGATCGACACCGGCGAAGGATCACGAAAGATCGGCATCACCCGGATTCACATGGAGGAGGACGCGGGCAAACTGATCCATGACGACCATAACCCGGCAAGCTACGTGGATTTGAACCGCACCGGCGTGCCGCTGATTGAAATCGTCGGCGAACCGGACATCCGCTCGCCGGAAGAGGCTGCCGAATACCTCCGTCGCCTGCATGAAATCCTGGTGTATCTCGATATCTGCGACGGCAACATGGAGGAGGGTTCCTTCCGCTGCGACGCCAACGTGTCCATCCGGCCCCGCGGGCAGAAGGAGTTCGGCACCCGGACGGAGCTCAAAAACATGAACTCTTTCCGCAACGTGCAGCGCGGGCTGGAGTATGAAGTCCGCCGCCAGCAGTATCTGGTGGAAAACGGCGAAAAAATTGTGCAGGAGACCCGCCTGTGGGACGACGCGCAGGGCGTGACGAACCCGATGCGCAGCAAGGAAGAAGCGCACGACTACCGCTATTTCCCGGATCCCGACCTGGTGCCGGTGGTTGTGGATGAAGCCTGGGTGGCCGACATTCGCGCCGGTATGCCGGAGTTGCCGCAGGCCAAGCGAGAACGGTTTGTGAACGACTATCAAATCCCGGCCTACGACGCGGGCGTGCTGACCGCCGACAAAGCGCTGGCCGGTTATTATGAAGATGTCGTGAAATTGTGCGGCAAGCCGAAAATCGCCAGCAACTGGGTCATGGGCGATGTCATGAAGTTCCTCAATGAAGACAAGAAAAGCATCCGGGAGTGCCCCGTATCGGCAAAATCCCTGGCCGACATGATCGGCCTCATAGAAGAAGGGACCATCAGCGGCAAAATCGCCAAGGAAGTGATTGCCGACATGTACGCGACCGGCAGAACGCCGCAGGAGATCATTCGGGAAAAAGGCCTGGTGCAGATTACCGATGAAGGAGCCTTGGCGAAGACGGTTGCAGCGATCATCGAGGCCAATCCCGGACAGCTCGCGGACTACCGCGGCGGCAAGGAAAAGCTCTTCGGGTTTTTCGTCGGCCAGGTGATGAAGGCGACCCAGGGAAAAGCCAACCCGCAGATGGTGAATGACCTGCTCAAGAAAATGCTGGCCCTTCGACAGGCTCAGGATGACATTGATTAAAACGGTTTTCTGGAAAAAAAACGCAGTGGTCCTGATCGACCAGAACGCTCTGCCTCTTGTGGAGCGGCAGGTGGTCTGCTCCGACTACCGGCAGGTGATTGCCGCCATCCGGGATTTGACGGTGCGCGGCGCTCCGGCCATCGGCGTGGCCGCCGCCATGGGCGCGGCGCTGGGAGCGCTTGCGTTTGCTTCGGAACCCATCGAAAAATTCAAAAAAAAATTCAACGTGCTCTGCGATGAAATCGCAGCCGCCAGACCCACGGCCCGTAATCTTTTCTGGGCGCTGGAGCGGATGAAAAAGCATCTGGACGAAGTTGCTTGTTCGGGAAAGAGAAATCCGGCCCGCGAGCTGGTCCGGGAGGCGAAGCGCATCTGCGCCGAAGATATTGCCATCAACCGGGAGATGGGCCGCCGCGGCGCGGCGCTTTTTTCCCACGGCGACCATGTTCTTACGCACTGCAATGCCGGCGCATTGGCTACGGCAGGCTACGGCACTGCGCTGGGCGTCATCCGGGCGGCGCACGCCGAGGGCAAGAAACTGCACATCTATGTGGATGAAACGCGTCCGGTTCTACAGGGGGCAAGGCTTACCGCCTGGGAAATGAAGAAGGAAAAAATTCCCGCCACGCTGATTTGCGACAACATGGCGGGATCTCTGATGCGTCAGGGAAAAATCAGCAAGGTCATTGTCGGCGCCGACCGCATCGCGGCCAACGGAGACGCGGCCAATAAAATCGGGACGTATCCGCTGGCCGTTCTGGCGCGGGCTCACCGGATTCCTTTCTATATTGCCGCCCCGGTTTCCACGTTTGATTTTTCGATCAAAACGGGAGAGGACATTCCCATTGAAGAGAGACAGGCGGACGAAGTGACGACGTTTCGGGGCGCGCAGGCCGCCCCGAAGGGGATGAAAGTGTACAATCCGGCGTTTGATGTAACGCCGGCGCGGCTGATTACGGCGATGATCACGGAAAGAGGCGTCCTGACGCCGCCCTTCCCGGCGGCCATCGCCCGCCTGAAGCGATTTGTTCCATGATGAATCATAAGTATTGCGTCATTCCCGCGCAGGCGGGAATCCAGATTTTCTCAAACTTTCCTGGATTTCAGATCATGCGCAGAATGACCAGATTTAGGTTTTGCTGCAAGACAGGAATACAGGAATATGAAACTGCTGCTTTTTGATTTTGACGGCGTTTTAGTGGATTCGCTGGACGTTTATGAAAAAACGGTGACGGATTGCCTCAGCGCGATCGGCCGGCCGCTCGCGCGCGGTCGGGAAGAGTTCCTGGAGCTTTTTGAGGGCAACTTTTACCAGTCGCTCGAAGACAAGGGCGTGGACATGAAAAAGTTTTCGGACGCGTCCGTGGACATTCTGGCAAAAGTCCGTTACGCCGACATGAAGCCTTTTCACGCAATCCGGCCGGTGCTGCAGGAACTGAAGAAAAACCATCCCCTGATCATCATCTCGTCCAATGACGCGCCGACGATCAAAGAAGCCCTGCGCCTGTATGATTTCAACGGGATTTTTGACGATATTCTGGGGTGCGATTTCATGCTGAGCAAAAAGGACAAGATCCTTCACGTCATTCAGAAATACAACGTCACCCTGCAGGATATTTATTACATCGGCGACACGACCGGCGATATGAAAGAAGGCAAGCAGGCCGGCGTCAAAACCGTGGCGGTGACCTGGGGCTGGCATTCCCGGGAAAAACTGGCCGCGACCGGTCCCGATTACCTGCTGGACCGGCCGGAAGATCTGCTGCAACTCAACTGAAATTTTTGTCTTCAACCTTCAGTCTTCAGTCTAATCCCCTTAAGCTTAAGCTTATTTCTTGTAAGGCAAGAGAAATAATGCTATTTATGGCACACAATAGAGCACTAAAAAGGAGATTAAAGATGACACAAATAAGCCCTTCGGAAGATATTCGTTCCGTAACGGAACTAAAGCGCAATACTCGTGAAATTTTGAATCATTTACATGCCACGGGGAGGCCCGTGATCCTGACGGTCAACGGCAGAGCTGATTCGGTTCTGCTCGACGTCAGGCAATATGAAAAAAACCTGCGAGCAGTGAACCTTGCAAAACTCATAGCGCCTGCCGAACAGGACGTGGAAAAGGGAAAAATCCGTTCCGCGCAGGAGTTTTTGAAGGAATTCAAGCGTGAAAAAGAAATATAAAGTTGATATTACCGCCACGGCCGAGGCGGATATTGCTGAATTATGGGATTACATTGCCCAGGACAACCCTGACGCCGCAACCTCTTTTATCCTTCAGCTTGAAGAACAAATTGCTTCGCTGGAACAATATCCTGAACGTTGTCCGCTCATTCCGGAAAATGAATTCCTGGACCGAAGCTATCGTCATCTGCTTTTTGGCAATTATCGAACGATCTTTAAAATGATCGATACTCAGGTCATTATCCTGCGGGTCATCCATGGAGCGCGATTGCTGGCTTTGCAAACGGCGACGGCCCCTTAAAAAAGTCCATCTACACTTACACTTCGCGGGCGGAGCTAAGCGGCTTTTTCTTTTGTCCGAGGGGCGGCTGCGCCCTGTAAAAGTCCTTGCGTTGTAAGATCCTCATCAAGGCGCGGCCAGTGTATTCCATATCCGGCGCCCGAAACATGCCATTGGGCCCGTTGGGCCGGTGTGGCATGCAGCAGCCGGGGGAACCATGCCAATGGCACCGTTATGGTTCGCCCATCGAAAAGATCGACACTGATGACGTCATCATTGATATGCACATCCCGGACACGCTCTCCCGATTTAGGTTCCAAAGTAGTCATTCCATGCCATTTCATTAGAACTCATAAAGTTTTGATCCCGGCACGACGGTGAATTTGTGTTTCAGGAGCACCTCGATGGCTTTTTCGGGAGCGTCGAAGCGGAAGATGATGACGGCGTTCAGGCCGCTTTTTTCCACGAAGGCGTACAGGTATTCCACGTTGATGGTTTCCCGGTTCAAAACTTCCATGATGCTGTGGAGCCCGCCCGGCTGATCGGGGACTTCCACGGCGACGACGACGGTTTTGCTGACGCGGAAACCGGCTTCCCTGAGAACCTTGTTGGTTTTCTCCACGTCATTCACGATCAGGCGCAAAATGCCGAAATCCGCCGTTTCCGCGAGCGACAGGGTGCGGATGTTGATGTTGTTTTCCTTCAGGATGCGCGTGGCGTGCTCCAGCGTGCCGGGTTTGTTTTCCAGAAAAACCGAGATTTGTTCTACCTTCATGTATAATTCCTCCATAGTTTTTAAGTTCGTGGCGGTCGGGAACGGTCGCGACCGTTCCCTGCAAAGGGATGAACCGATACTTTATCAGATGGTGCGCCTGTCGATTACCTTCTTTCCGCTTTCTTTCAGCGTCTGCGGGGCCACCAGCTTCACGCGCGGCGAAATGCTCAGGTAATCTTTCATGTCCTTGACGATGCGTTTTTCAATAGTCTGCAGCTCCTTGACGCCGCCCGCTTCGCCGAAGAATTTTTCGCCGACTTCCACGTGCAGTTCGACGGCATCCAGCGCGCCCACTTTGTCGATGATCAGCTGATAATCCGGCTCGACGCCGTCAATCGCCTTCAGGATGGCTTCCACCTGCGCGGGGAAGATATTGATGCCGCGGATGGTCAGCATGTCGTCGCTTCTTTTCAGCACGCGCTCCATCCGAATGTGCGTGCGGCCGCAGCGGCAGGGTTCGGGAATCAGGCGGGAGATCTCGCCCGAACGGTAGCGGACCAGCGGGAAAGCTTCTCTCGTCAGGCTGGTAAAGACCAGTTCTCCCTCTTCCCCTTCGGGCAGGACGTCGCCGGTTTCCGGATGGATGGTTTCAACGATAAAATGATCTTCATAGATATGCATTCCGCGCCGGCCTTCCAGACACTCCATGGCAATGCCCGGCCCCATCATTTCCGAAAGGCCGAAGATGTTGAGCGCTTTGATGTTGAAGGCGTCTTCAATGGCGTCGCGGGTGGCGTTGCTCCAGAGCTCGGCGCCGAAGATGCCCACCCGCAGTTGCAGGGATTGCATATCCACGCCCATGGCCCTTCCTTCCTCGGCCAGATGCAGGGCGAAGGATGGCGTGGCGCACAGCACCGTCGGGCCGAAATCCTGGAGGATCGTGATTTGCCGCTTGGTGTTGCCGTCCGAGATGGGGATGACGCTGGCGCCGATTTTTTCGATGCCGTAGTGCAGCCCGAGGCCGCCGGGGAGCAGACCGTAGCCAAAGGCGTTGTGGACCATGTCGTTTTTGGTCAGCCCCGCGGCCGCCAGGGAGCGGGCGGTCAGATCCGTCCAGGTGTCCAGGTCGCGCCTTGTGTAGCTGAACACGGAGGACCGGCCGGAGGTTCCGGAGGAGGCGTGCAGCCTCACGATGTTGCTCATCGGAACGGCAAAAAGGCCGAAGGGATAGTTGTTGCGCAAATCCTCGCGGGTGGTGAAGGGAAGCTTTTTTAAGTCCTCCAGAGAGCGGATGGCGTCCGGCGATATTTTGGCGGCGGCAAACGACTTTTTGTAAAAACAGACCGTTGCGCAAACGCGCTGCAGAACCTGCTGGAGTCTTTTGATTTGCAGGGCTTTCAGAGCTTCACGCGGCAGGGTTTCAAACTCATCATTGTACATCATGGCGGCGTCTTCCTTTCTGACAGGCGGTTCAGGACCAAGCCGAAGGCTGTCTCCGCGGTTTTGCTGAGCTGACGTAAGGGGCTGCCTGTTTTGTGCGGCAGTGTAACAAAACTTTCCGCCGGTGGCAAGCAGCTTTCAGGGGAGTGCGGGAGCCGGTGAAAAAAGGGCAAAACAGCCCGAAAAACAAATTATTCTTTACGGAAACCGGTTGTTTGTGTTACGTGCAAAAGGCAGTGATGGGGAATGGCATTTCATTCCACAGGACCATCCGTCTGCACGGGTTTTGGAAAAGATGAGTCTCACGATCAGCCGCAAATTATTTCTGGGGTATCTGTTTATGGCGCTTTTGACCGTCCTGGCCAGCGCCTTTGCGTTGTTCAATCTGCAGAAACTCAGCGCAGGCGCCTACAATATCACGAATCATCACTTTGTGCTGATGGAAAATTCCAAACAGCTCATGGACATTCTGCTGGCTCAGGAAAGCGCCGAAAAGAAATATTTGATTCTGAGAGACCCTGAACTGGAGCAGATTTTCTGGAAGCGCAGCGTTGAATTTACGGAAAAACTGGACGAGACAAGCCGTCTGAAACTTGACCGTCGCACGAAAAGCGCGATTGCCGAAGTGGACGTGTTGCACCGCCGCCTGAAAGAATTGTTTTCGGAAGAAACCCTGCTGGCGCAAAACGGGCACTTGCAGGAAGCGCAGGCCATTTCCGACACAACAGGGAGGGCTGTGATCGATGCCATGGCGATGCAGCTCCGGGACATTCAAAAAAACATGGACCAGGCCATCAATAATGAAATGAACCGGATCGCCAGTCAGGGACGGGCGGCCGTTCAGATGACCCTGGGGCTGAGTTTGCTGAGCCTGGTGCTGGGCATAACGCTGGCGCTGATCATTACGCGCAATATTTCCAAACCATTGAAACAATTGCAGAAAGCCACTCGCCTGATTGCCGAAGGGAATCTGGATCACAAAATCGAGGCAAGACGAAACGATGAAATTGGAGCACTGGCCGATTCTTTTGCCCACATGACCCAAAGGCTCAAAGTGCTGGAAGCGCTCAACCTCGACGCCAGTCCGCTGACCGGGCTGCCGGGAAATCTGGCGATTGAAAACCGGATTGAACAGTCGCTGGCAAAGGGGAAGCTTTTTTCTCTGTGCCAGGTGGACCTCGACAATTTCAAGCCTTTTGCCGATCAGTACGGCTACGCGTGGGGAAGCGAAGTCATTAAAGAAGTCGCCGGTCTTCTCCAAGGGTATATTGATGAAATGAAGCTGACCGACATGTTTCTGGGCCACATCGGGGGCGATGATTTTGTTCTCATCGGCGATCCCGGACAGGTGGAGGGCATCTGCAAAAAGCTGGTGGTGGATTTTGCAGGACGCATCCTTCGCTACTACCGGCCGGAAGATGCGCAAAAGGGATATTTCATCGGACGGAATCGCCAGGGAACCGTTCAGAAATTTCCATTGATCACGATCACAGCGGCGATTGTTACGGATGACGGATCGCGCTTTAAAAACCCGCTGGAGATGGCCAGACGGGTGGCGGAGTTGAAAGAGTACGCCAAAAGAATGCCCGGCAGCAATTATGTAACGGAAGAAGCGGTGGAAAGACAAAAGGCGGCGCAGCCGCAAAATTTACCGAGCAGCCTGGAGGGGAGCAATTGTTGAGACATTCGAAAAAACTGGTTTTTTTGATTCTGCTGCTTCTGATGTTGTGCGGCTGTTCGGCAAAGGCCGTCCGGGATGGAGGCCAGGAGTCCCCAGCGCCGGTGAAGAAAGCCGGCAGCCTTTTCAGCAGCGGGCCGTCGGACCGGGATCTGTTCGATGAAGCACTGGCCCTGTTGTCCGGCAGCGGGCGGGAGCCGGATTACCATGAGGCAAGAATCCGTCTGGGAACTTTGGTGGAGCAATTTCCTGAAAGCAAATGGGCGGAGGGCGCGAAGGCTCTGCTGTCAATGCTGGACAGAGTTTCCGCGCTGCAGGTTCAGTTGAAAGAACAGAAGGCGGAAGCCCAGCAGGAACAGGCGAAACTCAAAAAAGAAATTGAAGGACTGAAAAGCAGCGTCCGCCAGGCGGAAGAAAAGAATTCGGCGGAGCTGATCCGTCTGCAGCAGGAAAACGAGCAGCTGAAAAATGATATCCGGCAGTTAAAGAATTTGGAGATTCGGCTGGAGAAGAGGGAGAAGCTGCTGCGCTGACATCAGAGCTTTAAATATCGTTCAGCCAGCATGATTCCCAGGGCGGTTTTCGCGTCGTTCAGCTCGCCGCTTTTCAAAAGGGCGGCGGCCCTGTCGAAACTCACGGGAATGACTTCAATGCATTCGTCTTCATCCGGTTGCAGCGGTTCGTACACCAGGTCCTGCGCCAGAAAAAAATACATGAATTCGTTGCAGTATCCGGGAAGCAGGTAGCCCGCGAAAAGGGGCGTCAGCTTTTTAGCCCGCCAGCCTGTTTCTTCGGCCAGTTCACGTCCCGCGCAGGAGGCCGGTGATTCCTCTCCGTGGTCCATGGAACCGGCGGGAATTTCCAGCAGGTTTTTCCCGGTGGGGATGCGGAACTGCCGGATCAAGAGCAGTTCTTTTTGATCGTTGACGGGGACCACGGCCACGGTGGGTTTGTGTTCAATCCAGCTTTGCCGGGTTTTTTTCCCGTTTTGCAGCAGAACGTCTTCTTCCCAGACAGAGAAGATTTTACACGCGTACGCCAGAGTCCTGTTTTTGTCCATGAAGGGTATCGGTTTCCGTTTCAGTTGGTTTTGATGATGGAAAGAAGATGCCGTTCGATTTCCTGCTTCGGCAGGGCGCCGACGAGGCGTTCGACCAGCCGGCCGTCCCGGAAAAACAGCAGCGTGGGAATGCTGCGGATGCCGTACTGAGTGGCGGTTGCCGGGTTTTCGTCCACGTTCAATTTGGCGACCTTGACGCCGTTGGCGTAATCCGAGGCCAGCTCGTCAATGGTCGGCGCCAGGCTTTTGCAGGGGCCGCACCAGGGCGCCCAGCAGTCCACCAGCACGGAGATTTCCGCGGACAGGACTTCCCGGGCAAAGGAGTCATCGGTGACCTCGACGGGTTGGATGTTTTGCGTGGCAACAACCAGCGCTTCGCCGCATTTGCCGCAAAGGGGTTTTGAGCTGAGGCGCTCTTCGGGCAGACGATTTTTGGTGCCGCATTTCAGGCAGCGGATAATCAGTTGATCCAGCGGCGCGTGGCAATGCCCGCAGGTAGGTCGGCGCTGAAATTTTTGCTGCGGTATGCGGTTTTTTGTTCCGCAGTTCAGACAGCGGATAATAACGTTTTCCGGCATTCTTCATCTCCCGAAATTTTGCGGCATTATCTCTTTTTTCCGTTCAAATGGCAAATTATATCGCAACGCTGACTTCAAAGGGGTTGAGGATGCGAACCAGTTCCGAAGGCGGCATCCTGGCCAGAAGTCCGCGCGAGCCGGCATTGATGAAAATTTCCGGAAGGCCGGAAATCGTCTTTTCCATGTAAAGCTTCAAATCCTTTTTGGCGCCGAAGGGAGACGTTCCGCCGACAAAATAACCGGTGTGCCGGTGAGCGGTCTCCGGTGTGCAGGGTCTGACGGTTTTTACGCCCAGCGCGCGGGCCAGAGCCTTTGTGGAAACCTCCCGGTCCCCGTGCATCAGAATCATGAAGGGATTCGCATTTTCATCTTCCATAACCAGCGTCTTAATCACGCAATGCTCATCCACGCCCAGCTTTCGCGAAGAAACCTTGGTGCCGCCGTGCTCTTCGTAGGCATAGGTCTGCAGTGTAAAAGTCGCCGCCGATTTTTTCAGAACCAGGACGGCGGGCGTTGATGGGATTTTTTCCTTTGCCATACCGGCAATATAATGACGGGGATGCGAAAAGGCAAGGATAAAGGGATACAGGGAGAAGGCATAAGACTGAAGGTTGAACGGAAAGGCGCTAAATGCGCCGTCATGCCGGCGGAGGCCGGCATCCAGTATAGATAAAAAAGGCCGAAGGCCCACAAAATAGTCCTTCAGTCTTCAGCCTTTAAACCTGCTCAACCTCTTGAAGTCCAGCGTCGCGAAATAATCTTTCACGGTTTCGGCGCGGCGGATCTGGATGACGGACCCGTCCTCCCGAAGGAGCAGTTCGGCGGAGCGCAGCTTGCCGTTGTAATTAAAGCCCATGGAATGGCCGTGCGCGCCCGTGTCGTGAATCACAACGGTGTCGCCCGGGGCCAGTCGGGGCAGCAGGCGATCGATGGCGAATTTGTCGTTGTTTTCGCAAAGAGAGCCGGTAACATCATACAGGATGTCGTGGGGGCGCCTTTCCTTGCCGACGACGGTGATGTGATGGTAGGCGCCGTAAAGTGCGGGCCGCATCAGGTTGGCCATGCAGGCATCGAGGCCGGCGAATTTTTTGTACGTGTCCTTGATGTGCAGGACTTTCGCGACAAGGTAGCCGTGAGGGCCGGTGATGAAGCGTCCGCTTTCCGTAAAAATTTTCAGGGGGGCCATGCCGCCGGCCGTGATGATCTTTTCATACTTTTCCCGGATGCCGCGGGTCATAACCTCCAGATCGATGGCTTTCTGTTCGGGCCGGTAGGGAATTCCGAATCCTCCGCTCAAGTTTGCGAATTCAAAGCGGATGTTCAGGGCGTGGGATAATTCGACGATCAAATGAAAAAGAATTTCCGCCGTTTCGACAAAGTAATCCGGATCCAGCTCGTTGGAGGCGACCATGGTGTGAATGCCGAAGCGCCGGACGCCTTTGTCCCGGCAGATGCGGTAGCCTTCAAAAAGTTGTTCGCGCGTGAATCCGTATTTGGCTTCTTCCGGATGGCCGATGATGATGTTCCCTTTTTTCAGGGGGCCGGGATTGTAACGGCAGCAGATCAGGTCCGGAAGTCCGGCGTGTTTTTCCAGAAAATCAATGTGCGATAGGTCGTCCAGGTTGATGGTTGCCTTGAGTTTCCGGGCCTGGACAAATTCGGCGGCGGGGGTGTCATTGGAGGAAAACATGATTTCTTCCCCGGTGATGCCGACTTTTTGCGCCAGCAGCAATTCTGCCATGGAGCTGCAGTCTGCTCCGAATCCTTCCGTATGGAGGATTTTCATGATGTAGGGATTGGGGCAGGCTTTGACGGCGAAGAATTCTTTAAAGCCCCGGTTCCAGGAAAAGGCCTTGGCAAAGGCGCGGGCGCTTTTCCGAAGGGCCTTTTCGTCATAGATGTAAAAGGGTGTCGGATATTTTTCAAGGATGGCAGACAGTTGTTTCCGCGTAAAAGGCAGTCGTTTTTCCGGCATCGGCAAATCCCCTGTGTTCGGTTCGATATGAGTCATTTACGGCAAAATGAACAAATTGGCAATGGCATTTTCAATCGGCCGGGGGGAAGGTTCGGCTAGACAAAGCTGTTGACGGCCAGATAAATCACGGAGGCAATCACTGCGGAAATGGGAATGGTCAGAATCCACGCCCAGATGATGTTTCCCGCAACGCCCCAGCGTACGGCGGACAGTCTCTTGGTGGAGCCCACGCCGACGATCGCACCGGTGATGGTGTGCGTTGTGCTCACGGGAATGCCGCCCATCGTCGCGCCGATAATGGAGAAGGCGGCCGCGGTTTCCGCGCTGAAGCCGCCGATGGGCTGAAGTTTGGTAATTTTGGTTCCCATGGTCTTCACGATCCGCCAGCCGCCGAACATGGTGCCCAGAGAAATCATGGTGTAGCAGATGATGACCACCCAGATGGGGATGTGAAACGTATCCCCCAGGAGCCCCTTGCTGAAGAGCGCCATGGCGATAATGCCCATCGTTTTTTGGGCGTCGTTCATGCCGTGGCCCATGGAATACACCGCGGCGGAAAAAAGCTGGAGCTTCCGGAAGAC
>JAAZOZ010000445.1 GCA_012797505.1 Smithella sp.
GGCGCTTCCTGGGCAACCACATCGCCGTTTTCATTGACGGTCGCGTTCATCGTGTTCTTGCACTCCGGATAGCCGGAACAGGCCAGAAACTGACCGAAACGCCCTTCCTTGACGACCATGTTTTTTCCGCACTTGTTGCATTTAACCTCGGTGGTCTGGGGTTCCATATGTTGGACCTTTCCATTTTCATCATGGGTGAAATTCCTGGTGTTCTTGCAATCGGGATATTTTGAACAGCGGAGGAACCTCCCGTTTTTCCCCCATTTGATGACCATGGGAGAACTGCATTTTTCACACACCAGGTCCGTCGGCGTTTCTTCCAGTTTGACATTCCGCATGCCTTTTTTCGCCTTGCTCAACTCTCCGGAGAAAAGACCGTAGAAATCCTGCAGCGTCCGGACGCGCTGATTGGCGCCGTTTTCGATGGCGTCCAGCTTGTTTTCCATGTCCGCCGTGAAGGCCATATCCAGAATGGTTGGAAAACTTTGCACCAGGAGCTCCGTGACAATCTTCCCCAGCTCCGTCGGGAAGAATTTGCCCTTCTCCAGGCGCACATATTCCCGGTCCTGAATGGTGGAAAGAATCGCGGCGTAGGTGCTGGGGCGTCCGATGCCGTTTTCTTCCAGCTCGCGCACCAGCGACGCCTCCGAAAAACGCGGCGGGGGCTGCGTGAACTTCTGCTGCGTGTCGAGCTTGATGAGCTTTATTATTTCATTTTCCCTGACGTCCGGCAGAAGCTTGTCCGTTCCGTTTTCTTCTTCCTTTTCATCCTTGCCTTCCGTGTAAACGATGGTGAAGCCGGGAAACTTCATCACCTGACCCTGTGCGCGGAAAGTGCAGTCGGCCCCGGCAATGTCGATCGTGGTCTGATCGAAAACGGCCGGATTCATCTGGCTGGCCACAAAGCGGTTCCAGATCAGTTGATAAAGCCTGAACTGGTCGGGCGTCAGATAGGGTTTGATGTCCTGCGGCTTGAAAGCCATCGAGGAAGGGCGGATGGCCTCGTGGGCATCCTGCGCCTTCTGGGCGTTTTTATAAAAATGAGGCTTTTGCGGCAGATACGCATCGGAATAATTTTCCTTGATGTAGCTGCGGACAGCCGCCAGCGGCTCCTCGGCGATCCGGTAGGAATCCGTTCGCATATAGGTGATCAGGCCCACGGAGCCTTCTTTTCCCAGTTCTATGCCTTCGTAGAGTTTCTGGGCGACGCTCATCGTTTTCTTGGCGGAAAACTTCAGCCAGCGCGAGGCTTCCTGCTGCAGCTTGCTGGTCGTGAACGGCGGCAGGGCCGACCGCTTCACTTCTTTTTTCTCCAGCTTTTCGACGGTGAACTCCGCGGACCGGATGTCCGCCGCCAGTCTGCCCGCTTCTTCGGCGTTGGATACCTTTGCCTTTTTCCCGCCGATTTTGATCAGCTTCGCGTCGAAAGGAGGCGGCGCGCCGGCCTCAAACTGCGCCACCAGATTCCAGTATTCTTCCGGCACAAACCGGCTGATCTCTTCTTCCCGCTCGCAGATGATGCGCACGGCCACCGACTGCACGCGTCCGGCGGAGAGCCCCCGTTTGACTTTATCCCACAGGATCGGGCTGATCTGATAGCCGACCAGACGGTCCAGGATGCGGCGCGTCTGCTGCGCCTCGTACTTGTCGAAATCGAGCGGCAACGGATGCTGAATGGCTTCCAGTACGGTTTTTTTGGTCAGATCATTGAAAAGAACCCGATAGACCTTCTTGTTTTTCTTTGCATCGACGACGTCGGCGATATGCCAGGCGATGGCTTCTCCTTCGCGGTCCGGGTCGGGCGCCAGGTAAATGTTTTCGGCGTCTTTGGCCGCTTTTTTCAGATCCGCGATGGTTTTCTTTTTGGTTTCGATGACGTGATAGGTGGGCTCAAAATCCTTTTCCAGATCGATGCCCAGCGAACTCTTCGGCAGGTCTTTGATGTGTCCCATGGAGGCCAGCACATGAAAATCCTTTCCCAGAAATTTCTTGATGGTTTTTACTTTTGTGGGAGATTCCACGACGATTAATGAGTTTGCCATAAACGCTCCTTGTCTGTGGGCGCACCATATAGATGGTGAAAATGCATTTGTAAAGCTTTTATTTTTTGAGCGTGAACAATTTTCCCGGGTGCTGCAAAACCCGTCCCTGCAGTTCCAGGCGCATCAGGGCGCCCATCGCCTCGGCAGGGGGAATCCCCGTTTCCTGAATAATATCATCGGCATGGGTTTTCCCGTCGGCGATGGCCTTCAAAATTTTCCGATCGGTCGGCAATAGAGTCTCCACGTTTTTTTCCAAAACGGCGCGCTCCGGCACCCCGTTTTTTTGAGGATAGGGTTGCTCCGATCCTGTTTGAGTCGCCTTCCGGTCCGGGGAAACCGGCTCTCTGGCCGTTCTTTCCAACTGCGGCAGAATCTCTTCCAGAATATCATCCACGCTGTCGATCAGCTTGGCGCCCTGCTTGATCAGGTGGTTGGCGCCGCGCGAAGACGCCGAGTCGATGGGCCCGGGAATTGCGAAAACCTCGCGCCCCTGTTCCATGGCCAGTTTTGCCGTAATGAGCGAGCCGCTTTTTTCCCCGGCCTCCACGACCAGAACGCCGTAGGAAATTCCGCTGATAATCCGGTTGCGCGCCGGGAAGTGAAACGGCAGGGGCTGCGTCCCCGGCGGATATTCGGAGATGACGGCGCCCTGCTCAACAATCGCCTCGAATAATTTTTTGTTTTCCGGAGGGTAGATGACGTCCAGGCCGCTGCCCAGCACGGCAATCGTTCTCCCGTTTGCCGCCAGCGCGCCGCGATGCGCGCAGGAATCGATGCCTCTGGCCATGCCGCTGACAATCGTCGCTCCCCGAAGCGCGAGCTCCCGGCTGATTCTGTCCGTGGTGTATTTGCCGTACGTGCTGGCATGCCGGGACCCGACAATGGCAATGGAAATGTCGTCGCTGTGCAGATGTCCCGCAACGTAAAGCAGGACAGGCCGGTCATAAACATTCAAGAGATGCCGGGGATAGCTCTCGTCCAGAAAGGTCACGATGCGAATACCGGCTTTATTCAATCCGTCGATTTGGCGCAGAATGCCGTCCCAGTCGTTAAAGGCAAGAATGGTTTGAGATATCTTCTTGCTCATTTTGGGAACCCCGGCAAGTTCATGCACCGAGGCAGAAAAGACGGCAGCCGGAGATCCGAACCGCTCCAGCAGGGGACCGAAAAGCGTATCGCCGACGCCTTCCACAGACATAAGCGCCAGCCAGTATTTCAGGTCTTCAGGATTCATAAAATAATGACGATAAAATACTCGTTATTCAAAACTTTTTAACGGGTGATGGAAAATTGGCGCAAACGTTACCTCTTCTTGATTGCCCCTGTCAAGTTTTTTAAAATCATTGCGTAAAACCTTTCTTTAGGCTAGAAAAGTCCATCAATTTCACCAGAGGAAACCATGGATAAAAAAATTATTTTTTTCATCGGCGCAATGTTCATTTTTTGCTCGTTTCCCGCCTTGGCGGTGGCTCCTTCGGACCAGAAGGTGCCCGGCAGACCCTCCGAAGGCGGGGTTTCTTCAAGAATGATTCATCCGGAAGAGCAGCGCCCCGTCCTGACGATCATGCCCAGAGAAATCGATCTGGGATTGATCAAACCTGGATCAACCGCTCTTGGCGAATTCAAACTGAGCGACCTCACGACAGGATCCATGGAATGTGCGGCGTCCTGTCCCGACGGCTGGGAAGTCATATCCGGGAAAGCGCTTCCGGTGAACGTGTCCCATGAACCGGTTTCTTTGCGCGTGGAATTGACAATCGCCGAACTCCTTGAAAAAGCGCGCGCCGGCAAATCTGCGCCCCCCGCCTACGCGGCGAAGATGAAAATGCAGGCCGATGGGAAGGAATTGATCTGCCAGAAGAGCCTGAAAGCCGGCCAGCACCGGAAGGCGATAGCGCTGACCTTTGCCGGAGGCCCGATGAACATCTTTGTGGATTTCCGGATTCAACCCGATCAGACAAGTCCCTCCATCAGCTTAAACCCGCAGCGTCTGGATCTTGGTTCCCAGCCCCCCGGGAAAATTCTGTCCAAAAAAATAGAACTGACCAACAAAGGCCGGGAGAGGCTTCAGTGGTCCATCATCGACTCCCGGGAAGCCGGAAAGAGCCTGCCTCCCGCAGAGCCCAAGCAGGAAAGATACTTTTCTTTTCTCCAGGAAGAACTGCCGGAACCGGGGAAATACCTCATTCCCGAGCGCCTCAAAGACGCCATGGAGCTCACCGGAAAATGGGCCGAAAAAAACGGCTACCCTTTGATGAAAAGCGGCGCCGGCTCACTGAAATACCGCTTTCAGGGAACCGGCATCAGCATCTTCCTGAAGTCGCATACTCCGGAGGGCAACTGCGTCGTCTATCTTGACGAAACGCTGGTGACCCTGCCGGAAGAAATGTTCGGGGAATGGGAAAAGAAGGAAATTCTCATTGCTGAAGGTTTGACCGATGGCCCTCACACCCTCAACCTGGTTATCAGGGGGGGCGCGCTGGAGGTGGAAGGAGTGAAAGTATTCGGCCGGGAAATCCAGCGGGGGCCGAAGGGATGGATCACGGTTTTTCCGAATTCCGGAACGACGCTGAGCGAAATCGATTATCTCAACGTCAAGGTTGACACCACTTCCCTGACTCCCGGGGGTTACGGAGACGACATCCTTTTTCAAACCAACGCCGGGGAGGAAGCCGCGGAGGTTTACGTCAGCATCATTCCCGACGCGGCTCATAAAGTCCTGGATGTCTATTTATATTCCAGTGACTCCGACTATCTTTATACATCGGATCCCCAGGCGGAAGCCAGGCGGCTTTATCAGAACCGCTTCGTCAAGGAAGGCATTGCCTTTCGGCTTTTTGCGCCGCAAACTCCCGGAACGACGCCTTTTCATCGCTGGTACAATCCCTCCATCCGCGACCATTTTTATTCCTATGACCGGACCGGCGGGAGAAAACGGCTGGATGGATATATTTATGAGGGAAGCATCGGCAACATTGCCACGTCCCGCATGACCAACACCCGGGAATTGTATCGCTGGTTCAATCCGGCCACTGGAAGACACTACTATTCGACCCAGCCGAAAGTGCCGCCCGCGCTGAAGAAATACCGTTTTGACGGTATCGCCGGGTATGTCCGGTAGAATGAAAGTATTGCCCTTTTTAACCTTGACAAAAAAAAGAAGAGGGGATATTAGGCTGACTCTTTTTGGTGCAGGATTAAAATGCGCCTGTAGCTCAGCTGGATAGAGCAACGGACTTCTAATCCGTGGGCCGAGAGTTCGAATCCCTCCAGGCGCACCAAGGCGATAATGGTGGGTGTAGCTCAATTGGTCAGAGTGCCGGGTTGTGGCCCCGGAGGCTGAGGGTTCAAGTCCCTTCACTCACCCCATTTTGGATTTGAAACTACGCGCCCGTAGCTCAGCTGGATAGAGTCGCAGACTTCGAATCTGTTGGTCGTAGGTTCGAATCCTACCGGGCGCGCCAGAATAGAAAGAAACAAGGGCCCTTAGCTCAGCTGGTAGAGCAACTGACTCTTAATCAGTAGGTTGTCGGTTCGATCCCGACAGGGCTCACCAAATAAA